>LSFY01000001.1:0-290000 GCA_001584565.1 Alkalithermobacter thermoalcaliphilus JW-YL-7 = DSM 7308
ATGCAAGTAAAAATGTAACTACTACAGCTGAAACTATACTTAGTATAATAGGATAAGTCATAGCCCCCTTTACCTTTGTATATATCTTGTTTTCTTTTTCATAATATGTAGCCATCCTGTTCATTATTATGTCTAGATTACCACTTACTTCTCCAACTTCTATCATGCTTATAAGTAGACTTGGAAATACATCATTATTTTTCTTTAGAGATTCTGAAAATGACATTCCTCTTTGAACATCTTCATAACACTGATTGAGTGATGATTTAAGATTTTTATTTTCTGTTTGAGACTTTAATATATCTAAACAAGTCAATATTGTTATTCCTGAATTTAAAAGCGTATAAAATTGTCTACAAAATATTGCTATATCTTTTGTCTTTACTTTATTTATATATAATAGATCTTTTATTTTGGATTTTTTTTAATTTCTTTTATTTCTATAGGATAGTAGTTGTATTTTCTTAATATACTTAACACTTCATTTTCATTATTTGCGTGAATAACACTTTTAATTTTTTCTCCTGCTTCATTTACTACCATATATTTATATACAGGCATATCTAACACCTTTCTTATTTAAAGTTAAATATATCGCTCTATCATATCTTTATCTACAGCGTGATTAATCATTGTTTCTTTACTTATATATCCTTTCATATAAAGCTCACTTAAACTTGCATCCATGCTTTTCATACCAAATTTTGCTCCTGTTTGTATAGCGGTTTGGATCTGGTGTGTTTTATTTTCTCTTATAAGATTTCTTATTGCCGGTGTTGCAATCATTATTTCTAGTGCTGCAACTCTTTTTTTTCCATCTAATGTCGGTAGAAGTTGTTGGGATATAACTCCTTCTAGTATTGTAGATAGTTGAATTATTATTTGTTGTTTATGATGTGAAGGAAAAGAGTCTATAATTCTATCTATAGTTTTAGCTGCTCCTATTGTGTGAAGGGTAGATAGTACTAAATGACCTGTTTCGGCTGCAGTAAGTGCTATTGACATAGTTTCAAGATCTCTCATTTCACCTACTAATATTACATCTGGATCTTGTCTTAGAGCAGATCTTAAAGCTTGAGAAAATGATTTAGAATCTGTTCCTATTTCTCTTTGGTTTATTATACTTTTTTTGTGTTTATGAAGATATTCTATAGGGTCTTCTAAAGTTAGTATATGGCAACTTCTTTCTTTGTTTATACAATCTATCATAGCTGCAAGAGTAGTAGATTTTCCACTTCCAGTTGGACCTGTTACAAGTATAAGGCCTCTTTGTTTTTTAGTTAAATCTTTAATCACTGATGGCAAACCTAGTTCTTCTATAGTAGGAACATCTACATGAATGCATCTTATAGCAATACCATAAGTATTTCTTTGTTTAAACACATTTACTCTAAATCTACCTAGCTTACTATATGAAACCGAGGTATCTATTTCTCCGTATTCCTCAAGTTTATTAAATTGAGTAGTATCTAATATTTCTTTTACAAGTCTTAGGTTATCTTCTGGTAGAAGTACTTGATCGGTATATTTAGTTAATACTCCATTTATTCTCATAACAGGAGGGTGTCCAACAGTTATATGAAGATCTGAAGCATTTAATTGCCTTGTTTTTTGAAGCAAATCGTACATATTCATAAATTATCACCTACTCGTAAGTGTATGTAGCTTTTATCATCTCATCAAAAGTAGTTACTCCGCTTAATACTAGTTTTTTACAGTTTTCTTTTAGTGAAATCATACCATTTTTAAGTGCATGTTCTCTTAAATCTTCTAGATTAAATTTTGAATTTATCATACTCTTAGACTCTTTGTCTATTATCATTATTTCATGGATTGCTCTTCTTCCTTTATATCCTGTATTACTACAATTAAGACATCCCTTTCCTTTATATAGTTTTGTATCCTCATTAATATTTAGAATCTTCATTTCTTCTATACTAGGAGTATAATGCTGTATGCATTCTGGACATATCTTTCTAACTAACCTTTGAGCTACTACCCCTACTAGTGAAGATGAGATAAGGTAAGGTTCTATTTCCATATCTAAAAGTCTTGAAATAGTAGAAGGAGCATCATTAGTATGCATAGTACTTATAACTAAATGTCCTGTTGTAGCTGCTCTTATAGATATTTGAGCTGTTTCTTTATCTCTTATTTCACCAACCATTATGATATCAGGATCTTGTCTTAATATAGATCTAAGACCATTTGCAAATGTAAGTCCTGCTTTATTATTTATCTGAATTTGATTTATACCTTCAATTTTATATTCAACAGGATCTTCTATAGATATTATGTTTTTGTCTATACTATTCAATTCTTTTAGTAAAGTATATAGTGTTGTTGTTTTTCCACTTCCTGTAGGTCCTGTAATTAATATTATACCGCTAGGGTTTTTGACTACTTTATCAAATCTTTCTATGTTTTCATCTATTAGTCCTAGGTCATTTCTTGAAAAGAAAAATCCATTTCTAACTAAAAGCCTTATTACCACTTTTTCTCCAAATACTGTGGGTATTATAGATATACGAAGATCTAATGGTTTATCATTTATATTTATTTCTATTCTTCCATCTTGAGGTATTCTTTTTTCTGCTATATTCATTTTGCCCATAATTTTTATTCTATTAACTAAGGATAAATGAGTTTCTTTTATCAAGTTCATTCCCTCTATTAAACTTCCATCAACTCTATATCGTATTCTTACATTATTTTCAAAAGGTTCAATATGTATATCACTTGCACCTATATTTACAGCTTCTTCAAATATAGAGTTTACTAGCCTAACTATCGGAGCAGTATTTACATTTTCTAAAGAATCACTTTTAATTTCGTTATTAATATTTTTAGTTTGTTCTTTTTTAAAATCTTCAACTGCTTTTTGTGCTATTTCTTTTCCGTAATATATATCTATAGTTTTAAGGATGCTAGCTTTAGTAGATATAACAGGTTCAATATCAAAACCAGAGTATATTCTAATATCATCTATAGCAAAAATATTCAATGGATCTGCCATTGCTACTGTTAATTTTCCATTCTTTTTAGATATAGGAATTAGAATATGTTTTCTAGCTAAATACTCAGGTATTAGTTTAACTGTGTTAGGATCTATATAGTATTTATTCAAATCTATATGAGGTATACCTAGTTGAAATTCCAATATTTCTATTATTTGAAGTTCATCTACAAATCCTTTTTCTACAAGTATTTCTCCTAATTTCTTTCCTGATATTCTTTGTTCTTTTAAAGCTTCTTGCAATTGATTATTAGTTATTTTTCCAACTGATACCAACATATCTCCTAATTTGAACTTATTATTTTTCATATACCCTCCGTACTATATATTTTTAGTGTTCCTAATATTTATATATTGACATATTTTTGCTATTCTATTATCCGTTAAATTAAAGATTGTATATATACTTTTAATAAATACTCCAAAAGGGTAATATAATGATAAATCAAAATTTAAACAAAGGAGGATCTACATTGATTATAAAAGTTAATGAAAAAATCAAAGACAATTGTGACACAGTAATATTAGCTTATTTGGATACTCTAGAAGGCTTATTTGAAGGAGTAGATGAAGATGTATTAAATAGCATAGACTACTTGATTAAATCAAAACAGTTCAAGGGAGAGTATAAAGAAATAAAAGTTATTACCTTATATTTAGATAATAATCTAAAAAATATAATATTGTTAGGATTAGGAGATAAAGAAACTCTTACAGGTCAAAGAGTAAGGGGTGCAGTAGCAAGGGCAGTAAAAGAGTGTGAAAAACTATGCTCTAAAAATATACAATTTATACTTGATAATATGAGCGATGATTTTGTTAAGAAATATATAAACTACATATGTGAAGGAATTATTTTATCTGTTTATAAGTTTGAAAAGTACAAAACTTCTAAAAGAGAAACTAATATAGATAGTATATGTATAAATTGTAAAGTTAACAAAGAAGAAATTAATCATCTAGTTAATGAAGCTAATATACTAGCAAGTGCTACAAATTTATGCAGAGATTTAGTAAATGAACCAGCTAATAAACTTACTCCAATAGACCTTGCAAACAAAGTAGTAGAAATAGGAAAAGAGAGTAATTTTTTAGTTGAGATTTATGATGAAAAACAAATAGAGAATTTAGGAATGAAAGCTTACCTAGAGGTTGCAAAAGGAGCTAGTAATCCACCAAGACTTATAGTTATGAAATACATGAAAGACATAGAAAATAAAGATAATATATTAGGTCTTGTGGGCAAAGGACTTACATATGATAGTGGAGGTTTATCTTTGAAGATGACAGATAGTATGGTTGAAATGAAATCTGATATGGCTGGAGCTGGGGCTGTTATAGGAACAATAAGTGCTATAGCAAAAATGAATTTAAAAGTAAATGTAATTGGAGTTATAGCAGCTTGTGAAAATATGATATCCTCAAATGCTTATAAACCAGGAGATATAATAGAGTCTATGGCAGGGAAGACTATAGAAGTTTTAAATACAGATGCAGAAGGAAGATTGACATTAGTTGATGCTGTAAATTATGTTATAGAAAAGGAAAATGTAAGTAAGGTTTTAGATATAGCTACTTTAACAGGTGCAGCTTTAGTAGCACTAGGAACTATTACAACAGCTGTAGTTTCAAATAATGACAATTTCTATTTGCAGCTAGAAAAAGCAAGCAAGATATCAGGAGAAAAAATATGGAGACTACCTAATTATCCAGAGTATAAAGAGCTTATAAAATCAGATATTGCAGATTTGAAAAATACTGGTGGAAAATATGCAGGAACCATAACTGCCGCTGTATTCATAGAAGAGTTTGTAAAGGATAGACCTTGGATACACATGGATATAGCAGGAACATCTTGGAGTGAAAAAGAATTTGATTATATACCTAAGGGAGCTACAGGAGAAGGGGTTATGACTTTATACCATTTAATAAAAAATTCGTAAGAAAAAGCAGTGGAGACACTGCTTTTTTTGTATAAGGAAAAAGTTTAAAATATGTAGTATATATTCGATAATAAAAGTCTAAAATTTAGAATATAAAATATAAAGGAGGAATAGAAATGAACTATATAAATTTTTTCAAAAAAGAGATAGATGAAGATGAACAATTTATAAACGAACTAAAGAGTGCATATTTGGATTTAAAATCTGCAGAATCATTTTTTGAAAGTGTTAAAGATCCTGACCTAGTAGATTATGCAGTATTTAGATTAGAAGCAGCAAGATCAAGATATTCATATTTCTTAAAAAAAGCTAAGGAAAATAATATAAGGAGTAAAAGTGTGTATAACTTGTAAGGGGGATACCGATGGATGCAACAATGCAAATAAGAATGATTTTAATCTATGGAGTGGCTTTATTAAGTGTTTACACAATCTTTCTTTTACTTGTGGGACCTTTGAAGGCGTTAGGAAAAATGATTTTTAAAGTATGTGTGGGTGGACTTGGTTTATTTACATTAAATCAAATACTAGTTTTAACAGGGATTAATTTAACTTTTGGGATAAATATAATAACATCAGTTATAGCAGGATATTTAGGAATTGTGGGAATTTTATCCATGGTAGTAATAAAGCTATTAATAGTTTAAAAATGCAATATTTACATATTATACATATATATATATAATTAATTGGAGTAGAAACCAATATTAAGGTTTCTTATTTTTTTATAACACATAGTAAATTATATACTTTAATAAATTATGAAAAAGTTATAATTTACATAGGAACAAAGTCTTTTTGTGAAGGGAGAGCAAATAAATGTATGTTATATTTGATGATAAAATAATAGACAGCAAAGATATAATGAACATTATAAAAGAAAATAGCTGTTTTGATGATGTAAAAGATATAAGTACAAGATCAAAGCGAGACGATATAGTAGCAGCAGATTTATCTATAAAAGTAGATACTTTAAATGAAATATTAAAAGAAGAAGGTTATGATATTGAAAATGAAGATATAGATGATATTATTACTGAGTATATGGATCTAGCAGATGGTTTTGCTATAGATCTTGAAGAATTTATGCCTAAAGATTCTATATCTACAGCGTATTCATACAGGTATGATGAGGTAGAAAATAGTATAAAAACAGTATTTGTTATGTCTCATAAAAGTTTAGGACATGCTAAGTTAAGAGATGTATTAAACAGATTATTAAAGTTGGTATAATAGTATAAAAATTTGTATTAAAGAGCTCTTTACTGTCAATAATACCTTTTAGAATTTATAAAATTTTTAGGAGGTATAATTATGAACTTGACATTAAGGAGCTTTTATAATAATATGAACAACAAAAAATTAAGAAAACAAGGGCTTATACCAGGAGTATTATATGGAAAAGACCTAGATCCTATTTGTGTTGTTGCAGATAAAAAAGAATTGCAAGAATTCTATAAAAATAACAGAGAATCCAATGTCGCGGATATTACATTAGAAAATAAGCGCTATACAGTACACATTCAAGATATTCAAAAGCATGGTGTAGATAATCAAATAATTCATTTCGATTTACATAAAGTAAATAAACACGATACAATAAGTACACATATACCAGTTGTTCTTGTAAATAAAGAAGAGTTGGAAAGACAGGGATTAGTAGTTCAGCAGCAAGTAAGAGATATAGAAGTAAAATATCAAGCACATAATAATCCTAAAGAAATAGATGTAGATATATCTAGACTTAGTCATGGAGAGTATATAACTATAGGAGATCTTCCATCACCACAAGGAGTAGAAATACTCGAAGATTACAACACTATAGTAGCTTCTGTAAATTATCCAAAAACATATATAGAAACTCCGGATGAATAAAAGGTTGTGCAATTGCACAACCTATATTTTAGATAGCAGTATAAAAAAATATATAAAAAAGTATTGACTCAATAACAAATAGATGATATATTATTACTTGTCCTTGATGAGAGAGACAAAAACAAAATAAAAAAATGTTGACAGATGCAGAAAAATGATTTATAATAAACAACATAGTCTTAAATGAACTTTGAAAATTAAACAGCAGGTAATTAAGCCAGTTACTAAATATAAAAGTTATATTTGAGAGTTTGATCCTGGCTCAGGATGAACGCTGGCGGCGTGCCTAACACATGCAAGTCGAGCGGAGAAATATTAGCTTGCTAATATTTCTCAGCGGCGGACGGGTGAGTAACGCGTGGGTAACCTGCCCTGTACACTTGGATAACACACCGAAAGGTGTGCTAATACAAGATGATATCAAAGGAAGGCATCTTCTTTTGATCAAAGCTTTTGCGGTACAGGATGGGCCCGCGTCCCATTAGCTAGTTGGTGGGGTAACGGCCTACCAAGGCGACGATGGGTAGCCGACCTGAGAGGGTGATCGGCCACACTGGAACTGAGACACGGTCCAGACTCCTACGGGAGGCAGCAGTGGGGAATATTGCACAATGGGCGAAAGCCTGATGCAGCAACGCCGCGTGAACGATGAAGGCCTTCGGGTCGTAAAGTTCTGTCCTTGAGGAAGAATTCTGACGGTACTCAAGGAGGAAGCCCCGGCTAACTACGTGCCAGCAGCCGCGGTAATACGTAGGGGGCTAGCGTTATCCGGAATTACTGGGCGTAAAGGGTGCGTAGGCGGCCCTTCAAGTCAGAGGTGAAAGGCTACGGCTCAACCGTAGTAAGCCTTTGAAACTGTTGGGCTTGAGTGCAGGAGAGGAGAGTGGAATTCCCAGTGTAGCGGTGAAATGCGTAGATATTGGGAGGAACACCAGTTGCGAAGGCGGCTCTCTGGACTGCAACTGACGCTGAGGCACGAAAGCGTGGGGAGCAAACAGGATTAGATACCCTGGTAGTCCACGCCGTAAACGATGAGTGCTAGGTGTCGGGAGTTACCCCTCTCGGTGCCGTAGTTAACGCATTAAGCACTCCGCCTGGGGAGTACGCTCGCAAGAGTGAAACTCAAAGGAATTGACGGGGACCCGCACAAGCAGCGGAGCATGTGGTTTAATTCGAAGCAACGCGAAGAACCTTACCTAGGCTTGACATCCCTCGGACAGCTCCTTAATCGGAGCCTTCCCTTCGGGGACTGAGGTGACAGGTGGTGCATGGTTGTCGTCAGCTCGTGTCGTGAGATGTTGGGTTAAGTCCCGCAACGAGCGCAACCCTTACTTTTAGTTGCCAGCATTAAGTTGGGCACTCTAAAGGGACTGCCGAGGATAACTCGGAGGAAGGTGGGGATGACGTCAAATCATCATGCCCCTTATGCCTAGGGCTACACACGTGCTACAATGGCCAGTACAGAGGGCTGCAAGGTCGTGAGGCTGAGCTAATCCCTTAAAGCTGGTCTCAGTTCGGATTGCAGGCTGAAACTCGCCTGCATGAAGCTGGAGTTGCTAGTAATCGCGGATCAGAATGCCGCGGTGAATACGTTCCCGGGTCTTGTACACACCGCCCGTCACACCATGGGAGTCGGGGGCACCCGAAGTCAGCTACCTAACCGCAAGGAGGGGGCTGCCGAAGGTGAAATCGATGACTGGGGTGAAGTCGTAACAAGGTAGCCGTATCGGAAGGTGCGGCTGGATCACCTCCTTTCTAAGGAGTTTTACCTGCTGTTTAGTTTTCAGCGTTCATTGCTGAAAACGTGGGGATGTAGCTCAGCTGGGAGAGCACCTGCCTTGCACGCAGGGGGTCAGGAGTTCGATCCTCCTCATCTCCACCAATTAGCACTTAGTTAAAGTGCTTTAGCACTTTGAAAATTGCATAGCATTATAGCTGGTCAAGTTATTAAGGGCGCAGGGCGGATGCCTTGGCACCAAGAGCCGATGAAGGACGTGGTAAGCTGCGATAAGCTTCGGGGAGGTGCAAGCAACCTTTGATCCGGAGATTTCCGAATGGGGAAACCCACCTAGAGTAATGTCTAGGTATCCTTAGATGAATACATAGTCTAAGGAGGGGAACCAGGGGAACTGAAACATCTAAGTACCCTGAGGAAGAGAAAGAAAATTCGATTCCCTAAGTAGCGGCGAGCGAAAGGGGATTAGCCCAAACCTATAAAGCTTCGCTTTGTAGGGGTTGCGGATATGCTCTTTAGAAAGTTAGTAGTGTAGTCGAAGAGGTCTGGAAAGGCCCACCACAGAAGGTAACAGTCCTGTAGATTAAACACGAAACCTTTTGAGCATACTCCAGAGTACCACGGGACACGTGAAACCCTGTGGGAAGCAGGGGGGACCACCCCCCAAGGCTAAATACTACTTGGTGACCGATAGCGCATAGTACCGTGAGGGAAAGGTGAAAAGAACCCCGGGAGGGGAGTGAAATAGAACCTGAAACCCTGTGCCTACAAGCTGTGGAAGCACATTTTTAGTGTGACCGCGTACTTTTTGTAGAACGGGCCAACGAGTTACGGTAAGTAGCAAGGTTAAGGACTTAAGGTCTGGAGCCGCAGCGAAAGCGAGTCTTAAATGGGCGTTTTAGTTACTTGCCGTAGACCCGAAACCAGGCGACCTACCCATGGACAGGATGAAGCGAAAGTAAAATTTCGTGGAGGTCCGAACCCACGCACGTTGAAAAGTGCGGGGATGAGCTGTGGGTAGCGGTGAAATTCCAATCGAGCTTGGAGATAGCTGGTTCTCCCCGAAATAGCTTTAGGGCTAGCCTCGAGCTTAGAGAAAAGGAGGTAGAGCACTGACTGTCCTAGGGGCCCTTTGGGTTACCGAAGACTATCAAACTCCGAATGCCTTATTCTTTTGCTCGGGAGTCAGACTATGGGTGATAAGATTCATAGTCAAGAGGGAAACAGCCCAGACCGTCAGCTAAGGTCCCTAAGTATGAGTTAAGTGGAAAAGGATGTGGGATTGCACAGACAACCAGGATGTTGGCTTAGAAGCAGCCATTCATTTAAAGAGTGCGTAATAGCTCACTGGTCGAGTGATCCTGCGCCGAAAATTACCGGGGCTAAAACTCATCACCGAAGCTACGGCATCCGTAAGGATGGGTAGGGGAGCATTCTCTAAGGGCTGAAGCTAAACCGTAAGGATTAGTGGACTTTAGAGAAGAGAGAATGTTGGCATGAGTAGCGAGACGTGGGTGAGAATCCCACGGGCCGAAAACCTAAGGTTTCCTGAGGAAGGTTCGTCCGCTCAGGGTTAGTCGGGACCTAAGCCGAGGCCAATTGGCGTAGGCGATGGACAACAGGTTGAGATTCCTGTACCACCAATTACCGTTTGAGGGATGGGATGACGCAGAAGGATAGGTTATCCTACCGCTGGTCGCGTAGGTCCAAGCATCAAGGGAGTTAAGATAGGCAAATCCGTCTTAACATATCCTAAGGTGTGATGGGGAGCGAATTTAAGTAGCGAAGTAGCTGATTTCATGCTGCCAAGAAAAGTCTCTACCGAGGTAAGAGGTGCCCGTACCGCAAACCGACACAGGTAGGTGAGGAGAGAATCCTAAGGCCAGCGAGAGAACCCTTGTTAAGGAACTCGGCAAAATGACCCCGTAACTTCGGGAGAAGGGGTGCCTCGTTAGGGTGTATGCCCGAGGAGGCCGCAGAGAATAGGCCCAAGCGACTGTTTACCAAAAACACAGGTCTCTGCTAAATCGAAAGATGATGTATAGGGGCTGACGCCTGCCCGGTGCTGGAAGGTTAAGGGGATGTGTTAGCTTTTGCGAAGCACTGAACTTAAGCCCCAGTAAACGGCGGCCGTAACTATAACGGTCCTAAGGTAGCGAAATTCCTTGTCGGGTAAGTTCCGACCCGCACGAAAGGCGTAACGATTTGGGCACTGTCTCAACAAGGGACTCGGTGAAATTGTAATTCCAGTGAAGATGCTGGATACCTGCGACAGGACGGAAAGACCCCATGGAGCTTTACTGTAGCTTGACATTGGATCTTGATACTACATGTACAGGATAGGTGGGAGGCCAAGAAGCCGGGACGCCAGTTTCGGTGGAGCCATCCTTGGGATACCACCCTTGTAGTATTGGGATTCTAACCACAGGCCGTGAATCCGGTCTTGGGACACTGTCAGGTGGGCAGTTTGACTGGGGCGGTCGCCTCCTAAAAAGTAACGGAGGCGCCCAAAGGTTCCCTCAGCACGGTCGGAAATCGTGCATAGAGTGTAAAGGCAAAAGGGAGCTTGATTGCAAGACATACAGGTCGAGCAAGGACGAAAGTCGGGCTTAGTGATCCGGTGGTACCGAGTGGAAGGGCCATCGCTCAACGGATAAAAGCTACCCTGGGGATAACAGGCTGATCTCCCCCAAGAGTCCACATCGACGGGGAGGTTTGGCACCTCGATGTCGGCTCATCACATCCTGGGGCTGTAGTAGGTCCCAAGGGTTGGGCTGTTCGCCCATTAAAGTGGTACGCGAGCTGGGTTCAGAACGTCGTGAGACAGTTCGGTCCCTATCCGTCGCAGGCGTAGGAAATTTGAGAGGAGCTGTCCTTAGTACGAGAGGACCGGGATGGACATACCTCTGGTGCACCAGTTGTCACGCCAGTGGCACAGCTGGGTAGCTATGTATGGACTGGATAAGCGCTGAAAGCATCTAAGCGCGAAGCCACCCTCAAGATAAGATTTCCCACTTTTTAAGGTAAGACCCCAAGAAGACTACTTGGTTGATAGGCTCAAGGTGTAAGCGCAGTAATGTGTTTAGCTTATGAGTACTAATAGGTCGAGGACTTGACCAAAAATGCTATGCAGTTTTGAATGTGCTAATATAAAAGTACAAAGTAAATTAAAAGATTATGTGGTTACTATAGCAAGGAGGATACACCTGTTCCCATTCCGAACACAGAAGTTAAGCTCCTTTGCGCCGATGGTACTTGGAGGGAAGCCTCCTGGGAGAGTAGGACGTAGCCACATAATCTTTTTATATTTGTATAAAAAATCATAATAAAGATTGATGATTTTAAAGAAGGAAATATAACTTTGATATAGAAAATATATCATTAAATATTAATTTAGGGATGTGATATTTAATGAAAGATAGAAAAGTTATATATATAGATGAATATGTATCAAGAAAAACTAGAGAAAATGAAGAAAGAAAAGCTCTTAAAAGGCTTTTATCTAAAGTTATAAAGGTCATGAAGAAAGAGGCAGAAAAAATATTATAGATGAAGTCTTTGTTGTATATAAAAAACAAAGCAAGATTTCGCTTGCTTTGTTTTTTTAAACTTTAAAATAAACTGTTTTGACTAAGTCCGTCTATATAGGACTTAAATTGATTAAATTCAGTACAATCACATATCTGTACTGTCTCGCTTTTTTCATTATCAAAATTCTTAAGATAAATAGTAAATACGTCATCTTCATTGCAGTCGTAGTATATACATCTATATCCATCTTCGTACAACTGTTTGATATAATTAAACTTATCCCTCATATAAAGCACTCCATTCATATTTGAATTTATGCTTATTTTTTGAAGTAAACAGATATAATATTCTACTTATCAAAAAAAATAATAAAAAAAACAAAAAAAGTGTTGACGCATACTTTAAAAGGTGATATATTATTACTTGTCGCTAAGACAAGTCAAAATGAACTTTGAAAATTAAACAGCAGGTAATTAAGCCAGTTACTAAATATAAAAGTTATATTTGAGAGTTTGATCCTGGCTCAGGATGAACGCTGGCGGCGTGCCTAACACATGCAAGTCGAGCGGAGAAATATTAGCTTGCTAATATTTCTCAGCGGCGGACGGGTGAGTAACGCGTGGGTAACCTGCCCTGTACACTTGGATAACACACCGAAAGGTGTGCTAATACAAGATGATATCAAAGGAAGGCATCTTCTTTTGATCAAAGCTTTTGCGGTACAGGATGGGCCCGCGTCCCATTAGCTAGTTGGTGGGGTAACGGCCTACCAAGGCGACGATGGGTAGCCGACCTGAGAGGGTGATCGGCCACACTGGAACTGAGACACGGTCCAGACTCCTACGGGAGGCAGCAGTGGGGAATATTGCACAATGGGCGAAAGCCTGATGCAGCAACGCCGCGTGAACGATGAAGGCCTTCGGGTCGTAAAGTTCTGTCCTTGAGGAAGAATTCTGACGGTACTCAAGGAGGAAGCCCCGGCTAACTACGTGCCAGCAGCCGCGGTAATACGTAGGGGGCTAGCGTTATCCGGAATTACTGGGCGTAAAGGGTGCGTAGGCGGCCCTTCAAGTCAGAGGTGAAAGGCTACGGCTCAACCGTAGTAAGCCTTTGAAACTGTTGGGCTTGAGTGCAGGAGAGGAGAGTGGAATTCCCAGTGTAGCGGTGAAATGCGTAGATATTGGGAGGAACACCAGTTGCGAAGGCGGCTCTCTGGACTGCAACTGACGCTGAGGCACGAAAGCGTGGGGAGCAAACAGGATTAGATACCCTGGTAGTCCACGCCGTAAACGATGAGTGCTAGGTGTCGGGAGTTACCCCTCTCGGTGCCGTAGTTAACGCATTAAGCACTCCGCCTGGGGAGTACGCTCGCAAGAGTGAAACTCAAAGGAATTGACGGGGACCCGCACAAGCAGCGGAGCATGTGGTTTAATTCGAAGCAACGCGAAGAACCTTACCTAGGCTTGACATCCCTCGGACAGCTCCTTAATCGGAGCCTTCCCTTCGGGGACTGAGGTGACAGGTGGTGCATGGTTGTCGTCAGCTCGTGTCGTGAGATGTTGGGTTAAGTCCCGCAACGAGCGCAACCCTTACTTTTAGTTGCCAGCATTAAGTTGGGCACTCTAAAGGGACTGCCGAGGATAACTCGGAGGAAGGTGGGGATGACGTCAAATCATCATGCCCCTTATGCCTAGGGCTACACACGTGCTACAATGGCCAGTACAGAGGGCTGCAAGGTCGTGAGGCTGAGCTAATCCCTTAAAGCTGGTCTCAGTTCGGATTGCAGGCTGAAACTCGCCTGCATGAAGCTGGAGTTGCTAGTAATCGCGGATCAGAATGCCGCGGTGAATACGTTCCCGGGTCTTGTACACACCGCCCGTCACACCATGGGAGTCGGGGGCACCCGAAGTCAGCTACCTAACCGCAAGGAGGGGGCTGCCGAAGGTGAAATCGATGACTGGGGTGAAGTCGTAACAAGGTAGCCGTATCGGAAGGTGCGGCTGGATCACCTCCTTTCTAAGGAGTTTTACCTGCTGTTTAGTTTTCAGCGTTCATTGCTGAAAACGTGGGGATGTAGCTCAGCTGGGAGAGCACCTGCCTTGCACGCAGGGGGTCAGGAGTTCGATCCTCCTCATCTCCACCAATTAGCACTTAGTTAAAGTGCTTTAGCACTTTGAAAATTGCATAGCATTATAGCTGGTCAAGTTATTAAGGGCGCAGGGCGGATGCCTTGGCACCAAGAGCCGATGAAGGACGTGGTAAGCTGCGATAAGCTTCGGGGAGGTGCAAGCAACCTTTGATCCGGAGATTTCCGAATGGGGAAACCCACCTAGAGTAATGTCTAGGTATCCTTAGATGAATACATAGTCTAAGGAGGGGAACCAGGGGAACTGAAACATCTAAGTACCCTGAGGAAGAGAAAGAAAATTCGATTCCCTAAGTAGCGGCGAGCGAAAGGGGATTAGCCCAAACCTATAAAGCTTCGCTTTGTAGGGGTTGCGGATATGCTCTTTAGAAAGTTAGTAGTGTAGTCGAAGAGGTCTGGAAAGGCCCACCACAGAAGGTAACAGTCCTGTAGATTAAACACGAAACCTTTTGAGCATACTCCAGAGTACCACGGGACACGTGAAACCCTGTGGGAAGCAGGGGGGACCACCCCCCAAGGCTAAATACTACTTGGTGACCGATAGCGCATAGTACCGTGAGGGAAAGGTGAAAAGAACCCCGGGAGGGGAGTGAAATAGAACCTGAAACCCTGTGCCTACAAGCTGTGGAAGCACATTTTTAGTGTGACCGCGTACTTTTTGTAGAACGGGCCAACGAGTTACGGTAAGTAGCAAGGTTAAGGACTTAAGGTCTGGAGCCGCAGCGAAAGCGAGTCTTAAATGGGCGTTTTAGTTACTTGCCGTAGACCCGAAACCAGGCGACCTACCCATGGACAGGATGAAGCGAAAGTAAAATTTCGTGGAGGTCCGAACCCACGCACGTTGAAAAGTGCGGGGATGAGCTGTGGGTAGCGGTGAAATTCCAATCGAGCTTGGAGATAGCTGGTTCTCCCCGAAATAGCTTTAGGGCTAGCCTCGAGCTTAGAGAAAAGGAGGTAGAGCACTGACTGTCCTAGGGGCCCTTTGGGTTACCGAAGACTATCAAACTCCGAATGCCTTATTCTTTTGCTCGGGAGTCAGACTATGGGTGATAAGATTCATAGTCAAGAGGGAAACAGCCCAGACCGTCAGCTAAGGTCCCTAAGTATGAGTTAAGTGGAAAAGGATGTGGGATTGCACAGACAACCAGGATGTTGGCTTAGAAGCAGCCATTCATTTAAAGAGTGCGTAATAGCTCACTGGTCGAGTGATCCTGCGCCGAAAATTACCGGGGCTAAAACTCATCACCGAAGCTACGGCATCCGTAAGGATGGGTAGGGGAGCATTCTCTAAGGGCTGAAGCTAAACCGTAAGGATTAGTGGACTTTAGAGAAGAGAGAATGTTGGCATGAGTAGCGAGACGTGGGTGAGAATCCCACGGGCCGAAAACCTAAGGTTTCCTGAGGAAGGTTCGTCCGCTCAGGGTTAGTCGGGACCTAAGCCGAGGCCAATTGGCGTAGGCGATGGACAACAGGTTGAGATTCCTGTACCACCAATTACCGTTTGAGGGATGGGATGACGCAGAAGGATAGGTTATCCTACCGCTGGTCGCGTAGGTCCAAGCATCAAGGGAGTTAAGATAGGCAAATCCGTCTTAACATATCCTAAGGTGTGATGGGGAGCGAATTTAAGTAGCGAAGTAGCTGATTTCATGCTGCCAAGAAAAGTCTCTACCGAGGTAAGAGGTGCCCGTACCGCAAACCGACACAGGTAGGTGAGGAGAGAATCCTAAGGCCAGCGAGAGAACCCTTGTTAAGGAACTCGGCAAAATGACCCCGTAACTTCGGGAGAAGGGGTGCCTCGTTAGGGTGTATGCCCGAGGAGGCCGCAGAGAATAGGCCCAAGCGACTGTTTACCAAAAACACAGGTCTCTGCTAAATCGAAAGATGATGTATAGGGGCTGACGCCTGCCCGGTGCTGGAAGGTTAAGGGGATGTGTTAGCTTTTGCGAAGCACTGAACTTAAGCCCCAGTAAACGGCGGCCGTAACTATAACGGTCCTAAGGTAGCGAAATTCCTTGTCGGGTAAGTTCCGACCCGCACGAAAGGCGTAACGATTTGGGCACTGTCTCAACAAGGGACTCGGTGAAATTGTAATTCCAGTGAAGATGCTGGATACCTGCGACAGGACGGAAAGACCCCATGGAGCTTTACTGTAGCTTGACATTGGATCTTGATACTACATGTACAGGATAGGTGGGAGGCCAAGAAGCCGGGACGCCAGTTTCGGTGGAGCCATCCTTGGGATACCACCCTTGTAGTATTGGGATTCTAACCACAGGCCGTGAATCCGGTCTTGGGACACTGTCAGGTGGGCAGTTTGACTGGGGCGGTCGCCTCCTAAAAAGTAACGGAGGCGCCCAAAGGTTCCCTCAGCACGGTCGGAAATCGTGCATAGAGTGTAAAGGCAAAAGGGAGCTTGATTGCAAGACATACAGGTCGAGCAAGGACGAAAGTCGGGCTTAGTGATCCGGTGGTACCGAGTGGAAGGGCCATCGCTCAACGGATAAAAGCTACCCTGGGGATAACAGGCTGATCTCCCCCAAGAGTCCACATCGACGGGGAGGTTTGGCACCTCGATGTCGGCTCATCACATCCTGGGGCTGTAGTAGGTCCCAAGGGTTGGGCTGTTCGCCCATTAAAGTGGTACGCGAGCTGGGTTCAGAACGTCGTGAGACAGTTCGGTCCCTATCCGTCGCAGGCGTAGGAAATTTGAGAGGAGCTGTCCTTAGTACGAGAGGACCGGGATGGACATACCTCTGGTGCACCAGTTGTCACGCCAGTGGCACAGCTGGGTAGCTATGTATGGACTGGATAAGCGCTGAAAGCATCTAAGCGCGAAGCCACCCTCAAGATAAGATTTCCCACTTTTTAAGGTAAGACCCCAAGAAGACTACTTGGTTGATAGGCTCAAGGTGTAAGCGCAGTAATGTGTTTAGCTTATGAGTACTAATAGGTCGAGGACTTGACCAAAAATGCTATGCAGTTTTGAATGTGCTAATATAAAAGTACAAAGTAAATTAAAAGATTATGTGGTTACTATAGCAAGGAGGATACACCTGTTCCCATTCCGAACACAGAAGTTAAGCTCCTTTGCGCCGATGGTACTTGGAGGGAAGCCTCCTGGGAGAGTAGGACGTAGCCACATAATCTTTTTTATTTTTCCTCAGTATGATATAATACTACTTAGAATCTAAACTTTGGGGGGAAAGTATATGACTTTTGAAGATTTATTTAGGGCAGGAAAGAAGTTTATAGAGTTTTTAGAAGAAAGTGACGAGACTTATAAAAATAAAATGAAAGAAATATTAGATAATATAAAAATTGAAAACAAAATAAAACAGAGTATAGAAAGTATAAATAAAAGTATAAACATACTGGCATTTGCAGAGGCATGGTGTCCAGATTGTCAAATCAATTTACCTGCTGTTTATATACTTACAACTTTAAACGAAAATATAAAGTTATCAATAGTTTCTAGAGATGGAAATGAAGAATTTTTAAGTAGATACAAGGTAAATGGAAAGCCTAAAATACCAACATTTATAATTATGGATGATGAATTTAATGAAATGGGTTCATTTATAGAGATACCAGGAATACTAAAAGATATAATTTCAAGAGGGAATCAACCAGAAATAATAGTAGCTAAGAGAAAATATAAAAAAGGAGAGTATTGTAAAGATACTTTACTAGATATACTAAAAATAATAGGCCATTAAGGCCTATTATTTTTAGTTAATTATATATTTAATACTTTTCTTAGCTTTTCAATAAATATCTTATTCTCCTCCATTGTTCCTATTGATACTCTTATAAATGTATCTTTTATAGGTCTTATTATCACTCCTTCTCTTTGTAATTTATCAAATACTTCAAAAGCATCCTTATTTACATTGACATATATATGGTTAGTTTCAGATAGAGCATATTCTAATCCCATAGAGTCAAATTCTTTATATAGGTATTCCTTTCCTGATTTATTTACATTAAAGCTTTCTTTTATAAAGTCTTGATCTTCTAAAGCAGCTAAAGCAGCTACTTGTGCAAGAGAATTTACATTAAAAGGACCTCTTACTTTATTTATGTTAGATATGATATCTTCATGAGCTAGAGTGTATCCAACTCTTAATGCTGCAATTCCATAAGCTTTAGAGAAAGTTCTTAAAATAACTAAGTTTGGATACTTATCTAGTAGTCTTTCGCTATCTAACATATAATCATCTCTCGTAACATATTCTCTATAGGCTTCATCTAAAACAACAATTATATCCTCAGAAACGTTTTCCAAAAGATCAATTATTTCTGATGTAGGAACCATAGTTCCAGTAGGGTTATTAGGATTACATACCCATATCATTTTAGTCTTTTCTGTAACTGCATTTTGCATACCTTTTATATCATGAGTAAAGTTTTTAAGAGGTACAATAACAGGTACTCCCCCCATCATTTTAGTTGTAGTTATGTATCTAGGAAATGTTAAATCTGCCATTATAACTTCATCACCATGATTTATAAATACTTTAGCAAGTATATCTACCATCTCATCAGAACCACTAGAAGTAATTACTTTAGATACATCTATATTAAATTTTCTACCTAGGGCTTGCCTTAAATCAGTAGAATTGCCATCTGGATATATATGTAGATTATCTAGAGCTTTTGTTAATGCCTGCTTTACTTTTTCAGAACATCCTAAAGGATTTTCATTAGATGCAAGTTTTATAACATTAGTTAATCCAAATTCTTTCATTACATACTCAATAGGTTTACCAGGTTTATAAGGAACCAGGTCATTTAATTCTTTTCTAAATAGAAAATTCATATAAATCCCCCTTCACATAAAAAATTTTAAATATTTAGTCAAATTAATTATATCATAATTACATAAATTTAACATAAGATTAAAACAAAACCTAAAATATCTTTTCTCTTATGAAATTAAAGGGGGGCCTTTTTCATGAAGTTTTATGAAAGTGATAGAATAAGGAATGTTGTTGTATTAGGACATGGAGGGGCAGGAAAGACAAACTTGTTAGAGGCAATTTATTTTACAAATAATTTGGTAAACAGAATAACTAGACCTAGTGATAAAACAAATATGACTACAAGTTTAAATTTATCTTGTATAGAATGGAATAATTATAAATACAACATAATAGATACTCCTGGATATTTTGACTTTTATGCTGATGTAGTATCGGCTGTTAATGCAGCTTTAGGAGCTATAATAGTAGTAGATGCTACAACAGATATACAAGTAGGAACAGATAAAGCATTTGAAATAACAGATCAATACAATATTCCTAAGATCATATTTGTAAACAAAATAGATAGCGAAAAGGCAGACTATAAAAAAGTTTTAGATCAATTAAAAAACAGATACCAAAACAAAATAGCATTATTTAATGTACCTATAAATGATAAAGGTAAAATAAAAATAATAGACGTTTTAGATGATAAAGATTATGAAAATGATGAATACATAAGTTCTTTAAAGCAAGTACTTATGGAAGCTGTTGCAGAAACTGATGAACAGCTTTTAGATAAATATTTTTCAGGTGAAGAATTTACTGAAAAAGAGTTTTGTGAAGGTCTTAAAAAGGCAATTTTATCATCTGATATAATACCTGTTGTATTTGGATCTACAGCTGAAAATATAGGAACTAGTTTTATTTTAGATATGATATATAAATATATGCCTTCTATTAACGATATAGGAAATACTACCGAAAGTGACGCTTTCTCAGGAATAGTGTTTAAGACTTTTATAGATCCATTTGTAGGCAAAATATCTTTAGTAAAAGTTAATAGTGGAACCTTGTATCCAGATACAGAAATTTATAATATAAACAGAAGTTGCAAAGAGAAAATAGGAAATTTGTATACGATGAGAAATAATCAAAGTATACAAATTCAAAAGGCCCAGGCAGGAGATATTGTAGCACTTACAAAACTTACATATGCTCAAACGGGAGATACTTTATCTACTGATAACTCACGCAGTGTCTACAGCAAAATAGATTTTCCAAAACCACAAATTTACTTAGCTATAGAGACATCTGCTAAAGGAGATGAAGAAAAGATTAGTTTAGGCCTAAATAAAATTATAGAAGAAGATCCTTCAATACAGATAGTAAGAAATTTTGAAACAAAAGAAATCTTAGTAGGAGGTCAAGGTGAAATACACATAAATTATATAAAAGAAAAATTAAAAGAAAGATTTGGAGTAGAAGTAAATTTAAAAGATCCTAAAGTTCCTTATAGAGAAACTATAAAAGGAAGATCGGATGTTCAAGGAAAACATAAAAAGCAAACAGGAGGGCATGGTCAGTATGCAGATGTAAGAATAATATTTGAACCATGTGAACAAGAGTTCATATTTGAAGAAAAGATATTTGGAGGATCTGTTCCAAAACAATATATACCAGCTGTAGAAAAAGGACTTAAAGAGTGTTTACAAAGCGGAGTTTTAGCTGGATTTCCTGTAACTAATATAAAGGCAACATTATATGATGGATCTTATCATGATGTAGATTCATCTGAAATGGCATTTAAGATAGCAGCATCTATAGCATTTAAAAAAGGAATGGAAAATGCAAATCCAGTTTTATTAGAGCCTATATATAAATTAAAGGTTATAGTTGATGAAGAATATATGGGAGATATTATTGGAGATAT
Source organism: Alkalithermobacter thermoalcaliphilus JW-YL-7 = DSM 7308 (assembly GCA_001584565.1). Classification (GTDB taxonomy): domain Bacteria; phylum Bacillota; class Clostridia; order Peptostreptococcales; family Peptostreptococcaceae; genus Alkalithermobacter; species Alkalithermobacter thermoalcaliphilus. Next base: position 20,924 of record LSFY01000001.1, read on the forward strand.
AAATAAAAGAAGAGGAAAGATATTAGGAATGGAGCCAATTGGAAATAAAAAACAAGCTATATATGCACATGTTCCTCAGGCGGAAATTTTTAGATACGGAATAGACTTAAGATCAATGACTCAAGCTAAAGGATATTTTGATATAGAGTTTGAAAGATATGAAGAAGTCCCACCTCATTTAGCAGAAAAAGTACTACTAGCTCTTAAAGAAAAAAGGTGATATAATCACCTTTTTTGTTTTTTCCCAGATTTATCAAAAGATGTCTATTTTTCAGTTGATTATGGTAAAATATATACATATTAAACAAAAAAGGTGATTATATGAGTAAGATTAAAACTAAACATATATGTCAAAACTGTGGATATGAGTCATTAAAATGGATGGGAAAATGTCCTGAGTGTGATAGATGGAATAGTTTTGTAGAAGAAGTATATGATCAAAAAACAAAACATGACTTATTTGTATTAAATGATAAAAAAGACAATAAACCAATACCCATAAATTCTGTTGAAGCTGTAGAAGAATATAGATTTTCAACCAATATTAAAGAATTAGATAGAGTTTTAGGTGGAGGAGTAGTAAAAGGATCATTAATACTTGTAGGAGGAGATCCTGGAATAGGAAAATCTACATTATTAATACAAGTATCAAATGAGATAGCAAAACAAGGAATGAAAGTATTATATATATCAGGAGAAGAGTCCGCTCAACAGATTAAAATGAGGGGTAAGAGATTAAATATAAATAGTGATAATTTATATATATTTGCAGAAAACAATCTCAAAATTATAGAAAAACAAATAGATACATTAAAGCCTGATATTATGATAGTAGATTCTATACAAACAGTATTTAGTCCAGACATAACATCAGCTCCGGGAAGTGTAAGTCAGATAAAAGAAGGAACTTCAAAATTTATGAAAATATCCAAAAATTTAGGAATAACAACCTTTATAGTTGGACATGTTACGAAAGAAGGATCTTTAGCAGGACCAAAGATATTAGAGCACATGGTTGATACTGTTATATATTTTGAAGGTGAAAGATACAACACCTACAGAATGATAAGAGCAGTTAAAAATAGGTTTGGATCAACAAATGAACTTGGAGTTTTTGAAATGAGAGACTTAGGATTAGTAGAAATAGAAAATCCATCTAAGATTCTTATTTCAGAAAGGCCAAAAGGAGTTTCAGGATCTGTTATAGTATCAACAATAGAAGGGACAAGACCTATGCTTGTTGAACTACAAGCATTAGTATCTCCTACAAGTTTTGGAATACCAAGAAGGATGGCCACAGGATTTGATCAAAATAGAGTTAATTTACTAATAGCTGTACTAGAAAAAAGAGTAGGAATGCAAATTCAAAATCAAGATGTTTACATAAATGTTGTAGGAGGAATAAGGATAAGTGAGCCTGCGGCAGATTTAGGAATAGCACTATCAATAGCATCAGGGTTTAGAAATATAGAAATAAGGCAAGATACAGTTGTAGCAGGAGAAATAGGACTTACGGGAGAGGTAAGAGGAGTAAGTTTTATAGAAAAAAGGATAATAGAAAGCAAAAAGCTAGGATTTAAACGCATAGTTATACCTAAAAACAACTTGTCAGGAACAGAAAAAGTACAGGGAATAGAAATTATTGGAGTAAAGAATATAAAAGAGGCTCTAGAATCGGTATTAGGAGGTAGTTATGGTGTATGATCTAACAAAAAAGTTTGACAATATGAATGATCTAAAAATGTTAGCTCCTGGAACACCTTTAAGAGAGGGGCTTGAAAATGTATTAAGAGCTAAAACAGGAGCGTTAATAGTAATTGGAAACAGTGAAGAAGTAATGAGTATAGTAGATGGGGGATTTAATATAAACAGTGAATTTTCTCCAGCTTATTTATATGAGCTGGCTAAAATGGATGGAGCTATAATCTTAAGTAGTGATGCAAAAAGAATACTTTATGCAAATACTCAGTTAATACCTGATCCTATGATACCTTGTTTTGAAACTGGTATTAGACATAGAACAGCAGAAAGAGTTGCAAAACAAACGGGAGAGATGGTTATATCGATATCACAAAGAAGAAATATAATAACCTTATATAAAGGATACAGTAAATACGTACTACAAGAAACATCAAAAATATTAGCAAAGGCAAATCAAGCTATTCAAACTCTAGAAAAATACAAGGCAGTTTTAGATCAAGCAATGATAAATTTAAGTGCTTTAGAATTCGAAGATTTAGTTACTCTCTACGATGTAGCTACAGTTATTCAGAGAATAGAAATGGTACTTAGAATAGTAAATGAAGTAGAAAAGTACATAATAGAACTTGGAAATGAAGGAAGACTTATAAGTATGCAGCTTGAAGAGTTAGTTGGGAATATAAAAGAAGATGAAATATGGGTATTTAAAGACTACAATATAAACGAAAACATAGATTATGAAGAATTTAAAAAATCTCTAAGAAACTTTACATCAGAAGAACTTTTAGATTTAAATAATATAGTCAGATTGTTAGGATACTTTGGAAGTATACATAACTTAGAATACTCTGTTCATCCAAGTGGATATAGAATACTGAATCAAATCCCTAGACTCCCAGTTCACATAATAGAAAATTTAGTACAACATTTTGAAAAATTTCAGCATATATTAAAAGCTTCCATAGAACAGCTAGATGAAGTAGAGGGAATAGGGGAGATAAGAGCAAGGTATATAAGAGATGGATTAAGAAGAAGACAAGAACAAGTATTACTAGATAGACATATATAATAAAAGGGCAATTAATTGCCCTTTTAAAATAAACTATATTTTCCTAAAGTAGTTATTTTCTTATATTCATCTTTTAGGATATCCTCAAGATCCATGTTTAATAAATTGCACAAAGCAGTTATATAAAACATATGATCTCCTAATTCTTGTTCTATTTTTTCTTTACAAACATCACATAAATCGCCTCTAATATGACTATCCATATATTCAGAAAGCTCACCAAAAGTTATATCCTTAGGTAAATCTTGCTTTTTGCAATCTATCTGTATACAACCACAACTAGTTACGGATTTGATTACAGCTCTATTTATTCTTGAATTAGTTTCTTGCAGTTTTGTTAATACATCTAATATACTTTTATGTCTTATTAAAGACTCGTTTACTACACTTTTAAACTTAGAAATATCGAAAGACATTGTATCACCTCATAAATAATTATAATAGGAAAATGTTTTATAGTCAATTCAAATAAATATAGAAAGCTTTGTAAACTATAAATTTCATTGACATATTTTAAATATATATGATAAAATAAAAATTTTAGATTTGACTTAGATAAAAAATTAATATATACTGAAATAGTGTAATTTAGGGGGGAGATATATGTTTAGTATTGGAGATAAAATAGTATATCCTATGTATGGTGCAGGAGTAATAAGTTCTATAGAAGAAAAAGAAGTTTTAAATGAGAGAAAAAAATATTATATTATGAATATGATAGTATCTAACATAGATATAATGATTCCTGTTGACAGAATATGTAAATTAGGAATAAGATATATCATAGAAAAAAGCCAGGTTGATGAAGTAATATCTATACTAAAAAATGCACAAAGTCAAATAGAGGAAAAGTGGAATAAAAGGTATAGAGACAATTTAGATAAAATTAAAACTGGCGATATATATGAAATATGTTTAGTTATAAAAATGTTATCAATGCAAGAGAGAAAAAAACCACTTTCTACAGGAGAAAAAAAGATGTTAACTGAAGCTAAAGATATGATATCAAGCGAGTTAGCATTAGTTTTAGATAAAGATTTTACACAGATGAAAGAACTTATAGAAAAATGGGTAAATAATGATTAGATAAATAAATTTGGATAATAATAGTATAAAAGGGGGTGAAGAAATGATAAATAAAATTATTAAGGCTCTTATGGCTTTAGTAGGAATAACTATTGGAGTTGCTTTATATTTTTATTTTGTAAAGATATTCCCAGGACTTTGGCATCTACCAGTAGCATATAAAGCTTTAGGATCAATATTTTCAGGACTTATAACAGGACTTGTATTTTATTTAATTTCTCCATGGCTTTTAAAAGAAGGTAAAAATATGGCTAGTTGGGTTGATAAGGAACTATCCAAAGTACCACCTATAGAAATATTGATAGGATCAATAGGGCTTGCTTTAGGATTGTTTATAGCTTATCTTATAAGTCAGCTTTTAATCCAAATACCAGTACCAATAGTTGGAACAACTATATCAATAGTAGTATATATATTTATGGGGTATATAGGAGTTCACTTAGCTATAAAAAATAGAGAAGAACTGTTTAATTTTAATCTTATTTCAAAATTATCAACTCAGAAAGAAAAAACGATAAAAAAGACTTCTATGTCATCTCCTAAAATATTAGATACAAGTGTAATAATAGATGGAAGAATAGCAGACATATGTAAAACTGGATTTATAGAAGGCAAACTAGTTATACCTAACTTTGTATTAGAAGAATTAAGACATATAGCCGATTCTGCTGATGATCTAAAAAGAGTAAGAGGCAGACGAGGGCTTGATATATTAAATAAAATACAAAAAGAGCTTGATATTGAAGTTGAAATTTATGAAAAAGACTTTGAAGATATATCAGAAGTAGATAGTAAACTTCTCAAACTAGCTCAATTATTAGAAGGAAAAGTTGTAACAAATGATTATAATCTAAATAAAGTAGCTCAGTTTCATGGCGTAGATGTTCTAAATATAAATGAGCTTGCAAACGCAATAAAGCCAGTAGTTATTCCTGGAGAAGAAATGGTAGTTCAAATAATAAAAGATGGAAAAGAATCAGGGCAGGGAATAGCCTATCTAGATGATGGAACAATGATTGTAGTAGATGGAGGAAGAAAATATATAGGAGATACAATAGATGTATTAGTAACTTCCGTTCTTCAAACAGCAGCAGGAAGAATGATATTTGCAAAGCCTAAATTAGCAACAGAAAAATCTATCTAAAACTGTCGATATGTTATCGGCAGTTTTTTTGGTTTGAGTATAATAATAAATATAAATTGAAATAAATCAATATATAGTGTAAAATTACACTATAAACTATATAAATATCGGAGTGGTTATATGAATAAAGAGCAAGTAACTAGTATTATATCTAGAAAATTAAAGCTTGTAAGATGTGAATATGGATATTCTCAGGAGAAACTATCAGAGCTTTTAGGAATATCTAAAAAAACACTAATACAGGTAGAAAAAGAAAGAGTTGAATTGTCTTGGACTGCATGCATAGCTTTATGTACTTTGTTTAGAGATAGCGAAATACTTAGGATGACTTTTGGAGAAGATCCAGTTAAGTTCATACAAATAGTGGCTTTAGGTAAAATATATTTTCCTAAAAATAAAACAATGGGGGGAAGAGTATGGTGGAAAGAGATAAAAAGCGAAGGTATGTTTAAAATACAGCAAAATATTATAAGTAATCACTATAGAATAATAGATGACAAAAATAATAGATGGTTTAGTTCGTTTGATAAAGAGTATATAGAAAATAAGTTTAATTTATTAATTAGAGAAAATAATAGGGAGTGATAACATGAAAAAAAGATTAGTAAGTAAAAGTCAACTTAATTTTTTAGAAGAAGAGTTAGATTATTGTAAAAATAAAAATATTATAACTGTTGAGCAAAAAAATGCGATATTAGAAGAATACACACTACAAAAGATAAATTTTGTAAAGATAGTTTTAGTTATAGGAGCTGTTCTTATAGGACTTGGAGTATTGAGTTTTATAGCAAGTAACTGGGATAAAATAAGCAAAATGAGTAAATTTTTAGTGATATTAATCTTATATGTAGCAGTAAATACATCAAGTTTCGGGTTATCTATAAAATATCCTAAAACAAGCAAAAGTTTACTTTATCTAGGAGTTATTATATATGGTGCAGGTATATTTTTAATAGGCCAAATATTTAACTATGGTGGAGATTTTACAAATGCCTTTTTATTATGGGGTATAGGTATATTACCGTGTTCAGTAATTTTTAGAGAAGAGATTATATTTATATTTTCTCATGTTTTACTCCTTGTTTATCTAAATGGACATTTTAATTTTTATGATATGCCTTATTTTATCATAGGTATAGTTCCTTTAATGTATTACCTAAACAGGTATTTTGATAACTTTAAGATAGGTACATTTTTTAATAATCTTATACTTTTAAACTCTATTTTATATTTTCTTGTAAAGAATAATGTAAAAGATTTATATGTAGCATGGATATTCTTTTTAATAGGTCTAATTATGTACTATACTCCTTTGAAATTAAACAGATTTATATTTAAACTTCAAGGAATGATAGTCATTGGTATAAGTGGCCTTGCTCTTACTAATCCTTATATATGGTCAAAATTTAATATATTCTCAAATGGTGAGTTAGTAAGTATAGTATTTTCAATTTTGTTTGTAGCGTTTATGCTAATACTTGCTAAGAGTGGAAGTTTATTATCAGTGGTATTTATATGTGCGACTATATTAAGGTATTATTTTGACACACTATATGATTTTTTACCTAAATCTGTATTTTTCATAATAGGTGGAGTTATATTACTTGCATTTGGAATTTACTTTGAAAAACAAATAAAGAAAGGGGGAGATTTAGTTGAGTAATTTTAAAAAATATATTTTATCTAGTATTTTTCCAGTTACAATACTTATATGTATGACTATACTTCCTTTGATAACATATTTTAAGGGATATGAAATATTAATTCAAACAGAGCCTTATGATCCAAAAGATGTATTCAGAGGAGATTATGTTGTATTAAACTATAAGATAAATCAAGTAGAAATAGAAAAACTACCTGAAGAATTTATAAACGCTACAGAAGACAATTGGTATAAATTTAGAGGAAAAAAGCTTTATGCTGTTGTTAAAAAAGATGGCCAGTTTTATGATGTTGATTATGTGACGTTTGAAAAACCAAAGGGTAAATTGTTTTTAAATTGTAGATATGAGTATCCAATTTGGGACTTTGAATCTGGAAAAGAAAATGTAACATTAAAAGGAGCATTCTTAAGTTATAACTTAGATAGATTTTTTGTTCGTGAAAACACAGGAAAGACATTTGAGGATATGGCAAGAACAAGCAAGCTAAAAGCTAGAGTAAAAGTATTTAACGGATATTCTCTTTTAGTAGATGTATTTTAGTAGTATAATCATTTTGAGGTGATATTTGTGAATAGTGTAATAATAGTTGCAGCAGGAAAAGGAAAGCGTATGAACAAAGATATTAATAAGCAGTATATAAAGCTTTTAGATAAAGAGATAATTTATTATACTATTTCAGCTTTTGATAAAAATGAAAATATAGATGAAATAATAGTAGTTATATCTGAAAATGAAAAAGATTATTTTTATGAAAACATATTAAATAAATACAATTTCACTAAAAGTATAAAAGTGGTGTTTGGAGGAAAGGAAAGGCAAGACTCTGTTTTAAGTGGTATAAAGGCTTTAGATAAAATGTGTAAGATAGTATTAATACATGATGGAGCAAGACCGTTTATAGATAATAATATAATAGATTCTGTTATACGGGAAACAAAAGAGCATAAGGCAGTTGTAGTTGGAGTTCCTGTAAAAGATACTATAAAGGTTATAGATGAAAAAAATTATATAAAAACAACCCCTGAAAGAAAATTTTTATGGGCTGTTCAAACTCCTCAAGCATTTGATGTAGATATACTTAAAGAGTCTTATAAAAAAGCTTATAAAGACAATTATTATGGTACTGATGATTCTATGATTGTTGAAAGATGTAGTTATAAAGTAAAAATGATACTTGGAAGTTATGAAAATATAAAAATAACTACTGAAGAAGATTTGTATATAGGAGAAGAAATACTAAAAAGAAGGAGATAAATATGAGAGTGGGAATAGGATACGATGTTCATAAATTAGTTGAAGGAAGAGATTTGTATATAGGTGGAGTAAAGATTCCTTATGAAAAAGGTCTTTTAGGACATTCAGATGCAGATGTGTTACTTCACGCTATAAAAGATGCACTTTTAGGAGCTGCAGCTTTAGGAGATATAGGAAGGCATTTTCCAGATACTGATGATAAATATAAAGGAGTTAGTAGTTTATTTTTGCTTAAACAAGTCAATGATAAATTAAAAAATAAGGGATATAAATGTAATAATGTAGATTGTATAATCGTTGCACAAAAGCCTAAAATGGCACCTTATATCCATCAAATGAGAGAAAATATAGCTAAAGCATTAGAAATAGATATAGATGATGTAAACGTAAAGGCTACTACAACAGAAAAATTAGGATTTGAAGGAAGAGAAGAAGGAATATCAGCACATGCAATAGTATCTATTGACAAAATATAGTTTTTGATTTAAAATATGTTAAAAATTTTATAAAGAAAGAAGCTATGATGAGAAATAGTAAAAGTACGATGCTTTACAGAGAGGGAATTGTTGCTGAGAGATTCCTAAGCTTAGTATTTTGAACCAGTCTCGGAGCTTAAAGACTGAAATTTGAGTATGTCTTTACGGGTAAAACCGTTAGATTATAAGAGTGAGCACAATGCTTACTAGAGTGGTACCGCGGAAGGAATATCTTTCGTCTCTAGAAATAGAGGCGAAGGATTTTTTTTTAGAAAAATTTATGTAAAGGAGATGAAGTTATGGGAAAGAATGAAAAACAATTTGTTGAAGAAATTACTCCTATGGAAGTTGATTTTCCACAGTGGTATACAGATGTAATATTAAAAACTGATTTAGTTGACTATTCACCTGTAAAAGGATTTATGGTAATAAAACCATATGGATATGCTATATGGGAAAATATTCAATCATACCTAGATAAAAAATTCAAAGAAACAGGGCATAAAAACTGCTATTTTCCTCTTTTAATTCCTGAAAGCTTATTGAATAAAGAAGCTGAACACGTTGAAGGTTTTGCTCCAGAGGTTGCATGGGTAACTCATGGAGGTAAAAATGAGCTTTCTGAAAGATTATGTGTAAGACCAACATCAGAGACAATTATTTGTTCTATGTATTCTAAATGGTTAAAATCTTATAGAGATTTACCTTATTTATATAATCAATGGTGTTCAGTTGTAAGATGGGAAAAAAGTACAAGACCTTTCTTAAGAACATCAGAATTTTTATGGCAAGAAGGTCATACTCTTCATGAAACATATGAAGAAGCTCAAGAAGAGACTTTGCAAATGTTAAATATATATAAAGAAATGTGCGAAAACTTACTAGCAATTCCAGTTGTAACAGGAAGAAAAAGTGATAGAGAAAAATTTGCTGGAGCTGAAGCGACGTATACAATAGAGGCTTTAATGCACGATGGAAAAGCACTTCAATCAGGAACTAGTCACTTCCTAGGCCAGCACTTTACTAAAGCGTTTGATATTCAATATTCTGATAGAGAAGGAAAGTTAGCTTATCCATATCATACATCATGGGGAGTTTCAACAAGACTTATTGGTGGACTTATAATGGTTCATGGAGATAATAGGGGATTAGTTCTTCCGCCTAGAGTTGCTCCAATACAAGTAGTTATTGTTCCGATAGCAGCTCATAAAGGAAATGTTATGGAAAAAGTAGATGAATTGTACAATGAACTAAAATCTTCAATAAGAGTAGAAGTAGATGATAGAGCAAACTACTCTCCAGGATGGAAGTTTAATGAGTGGGAAATGAAAGGTGTTCCAATAAGAATAGAAATAGGTCCTAAAGATATAGAAAACAATCAAGTAGTAATATTTAGAAGAGATACATTAGAAAAACAAAAAGTATCTATGGATAATTTAAAAGAAACAATAGAGGATTTACTAGATAATATTCACAATACATTATTATCAAAAGCTCTTGAAATGAGAGAAAAGAAAACTTACACAGCTACAAATTTAGATGAATTTAAAAATATAATAGAAAATACTCCAGGATTTATAAAGGCTATGTGGTGTGGAGATGAAAAGTGTGAAGAAAAAATAAAAGAAGAAACAGGAGCTACTATAAGATGTATACCATTTGAACAAGAAAATATATCAGATAAGTGTATATGTTGTGATAAACAAGCAACTAAAATGGTTTATTTTGCTAAAGCTTACTAAAATTGAGGCAGTTCTTAAGAACTGCCTTATTTCTAAGGGGGATAAAACATGAAATTAAATGATATATATATAAAAACGTACAAGCAAAGTCCTTTAGATACACAAGTAGAAAGTTTAAATCTTTTATATAGATCAGGCTTTTTAAAATATTTAGAAGATGGAAGTTATGTGTACACTATACTAGGAAATTTATTTTTTAAAGAATTAGAGAATTTTATAAAAGAAAAATTCAAAGATTATAAAGATATAAGCGTAAGCCATACTATCTGTAATCCTGAAAATGTATTTAATAATGAAATTAAATCTTATAAAGAGCTTCCAGTAAAACTAGCATATAAATCTTTTTTGAAAAATGATGAGTATAAGTTTAAAGATGGCTTATTAAATCCTAAAGTTGATAATGTATTAAATCTAATAGATATAGGAAATGGTGAGGATATAGATTTTAAAATAAAAACAATAAAAGAAAATGTAGATCAAATTTTATCGCATCTTAATATAAAATTTATAAAAAGTGATAATAAAAACTATAAAACTAAATACTTTTATAAAACCAGTTATCCACTAAAAGAAATAATTTCGTGTGAAAACTGTGGATATAATGACTATAAAATAAAAGCAAAATCTTGTCCAGAAAAAGAGTTATCCACAGAGCAGATAAAAGAAAAAGAGTATATCTACACTCCAAACATAGGTAGTATAGATGAACTTGAAAAGTTTTTAGATATATCATCTACTAAACTTATAAAGACATTAATCTTTAAATGTGAAGAAAAAATAATAGCAGTTTTACTAAGAGGGGATAGAGCTTTAAATATAAATTTATTATCTGAGTTTTTAAACTTACCTAAAGAAAAAATAACTATGGCAGATGAAGAAGATATAAAAAAAGCTACTAATGCTAAAGTTGGGTTTGCAGGTCCAATAGGTATAAAAGTTGATAAAGTCCTTGCAGATGAAGAAGTTTTGTATATAAAAAATGCAGTAGTAGGAGCTAATAAAACTGATTATCATATAAAAAATGTAAATTATAATAAGGACTTTACAGTAGATGATATAGGAAACTTTAAACTAGCATCTGAAAATGAAAAATGTATAAACTGCTCTAGTCAATTAAAATTAGAAAACGGAACAAGTTTTATAGATATAGATGTTATAAAGACAAAGTATACTCATCTGAATAGTCAAGGCAAAGAAGAAAATTTATATAATATCAAAGTAAAGTTTTATTTAGATAGATTATTTTCTATAATAGTTGAAGAAAATAAAGATGAATATGGAATTAAGTGGCCTAAAGATGTAAGTTACTTTGATTATCACGTTATAATAGGAAATATAAAAAATGAAAATGAAGTAAAAGTCTCACTTAATATTTATAACAATTTAAAAGATAAAGGATATAATGTACTTTTAGACGATAGAAAAGAAAGAATAGGATTTAAGTTTAAAGATAGTGAGCTTATAGGTATTCCTAAGATAATTGTAGTTGGAAAAGAAATAGAAAATAATCTTATAGAAGTAAAAGATAGAATAGGCAACGTATCAATTAAAGAAGATATAACTACATTTACATCTTTAGAATAATATAATATAATCATAAAGATAAATTTGTACTAGGAGGTTATTTGATGAGCGTTAGAGTTAGATTTGCTCCAAGCCCAACAGGATTTGTTCATATAGGAAGCTTAAGAACAGCTTTATACAACTATTTATTTGCAAAAAAAATGGGTGGAAAGTATATTTTGAGAGTAGAAGATACTGACCAAAGTAGATTTGTAGAAGGCGCTATAGAAGGAATGCTTGAATCTATGGATTGGGCAGGAATTAAACATGATGAAGGTGTATTTATAGATGAAAACAAAAACTTATACCAAAGCGGAGAGTATGGACCTTATATACAGTCTGAAAGGCTGGATATATACAAAAAATACATAAAAGAGCTTTTAGATAAGGGACATGCTTATTATTGTTTTTGTTCTAAAGAAAGATTAGACAAAGTTAGAGAAATACAAAAAGCAGAAGGAAAAATACCTAGATATGATGGATTCTGTAAGGGGCTTTCTGAAGAAGAAGTAAAGCAAAAAATAGAATCTGGGCAAAGTTATGTTATAAGATTGAAGTTGCCTGCAAATACAGAAATAAAATTTGATGATATAGTAAGAGGAGTCGTTTCTATAAATACAAATGACTTAGATGATCAAGTTCTTATGAAGTCAGATGGATTTCCAACATATCATTTTGCAGTGGTAGTTGATGATCATCTAATGAAAATTACCCATGTAATAAGAGGTGAAGAGTGGCTTTCATCAACTCCAAAGCATATTTATTTATACGAAGCATTTGGATGGAAAGCGCCTACATTTGTTCATCTTCCAAATATATTAAATTCAGAAAGAAAGAAATTAAGCAAAAGACATGGAGATGTAGCGGTTGAAGATTTCAAGAAAAAAGGATATCTACCAGAAGGTCTAGTAAATTATGTATCACTTGTTGGTTGGTCTCCAGAAGAAAATAAAGAAATATTTAGTTTAAAAGAACTAGAGGAAGTTTTTTCTCTAGAGAGAGTATCAAAAAGTGGAGGAGTATTTGACACAGATAAATTAAATTGGATAAATCAACACTATATAAAAGAGTGTGATGACAATGTATTAACAGATATTGCTATACCATTTTTAATAGAAGCTGGATATATAAGCAAAGAAGATATAAATGAAAAATATGAATGGATAAAAGATATAGTATCTGTAGTAAAAGAAAGCCTTCAATATGTTAAACAAATTACAGATAAGGTAAATATATTCTTTGGTGATACTGTAGAGCTTGAAAATGACGAATGTAGAGAATTTTTAAAGCTTGAACACATACCTACCTTAATAGATGCTCTAGAGCAAAAAATATCACAAAAAGAAAATATAGATGAACAAGCAGTAAAAGAAATATTTAAAGAAATACAAAAAGAGTATGGAATAAAAGGAAAGAACTTATTTATGGGAACAAGAATAATCCTTACAGGCCAAATGCATGGACCTGAAATTCCTCAAGTAGTTAAAATATTAGGAAAAGAAACTGTATTAAATAGAATAAAATATGTAAAAGAAAATATATTATAATTAAAAGTAAACACCTGCACACAGCAGGTGTTTATCATTTTGATAAAAAATTGTTGACAACATATCTAGCGCATATTATCATATATTATATAATTCTGATAAGAATACTATGAAATGGAGGAATGTATATGATATACAATAATATAGGTAATCTTATAGGAAATACTCCTATAGTGAAATTAAATAATATAGTTGATGATAATATGGCAAATATATATGTAAAATTAGAATTTTTTAACCCTGGAGGATCTGTAAAAGATAGAATAGCACTAAATATGATAGAAAAAATGGAAGAAAGAGGAATATTAAAAAAGGGATACACAATAGTAGAGCCAACAAGTGGTAATACAGGCATAGGTATTGCGATGGTATGTGCTTATAAAGGATATGATGTTATACTTGTAATGCCTGAGACTATGAGTATAGAAAGAAGAAAAATTTTATCAGGATACGGTGCGAAGCTAGTTTTAACAGAAGGTAGTAAAGGTATGAAAGGAGCTGTAGAAAAAGCTTGTGAGCTTGTATCAAAAAACGAAAATTATGTTATGCTAAGTCAATTTGAAAATATGGATAATCCTGATATTCATAGAAAAGCAACAGCTGTAGAAATACTAAATGATTTTGGTAAAAATATAGATGCATTTGTTGCTGGAGTTGGTACAGGTGGAACTATAACAGGGGTTGGCCAAGTCTTAAAAAAAGAAATTCCAAATATAAAAATAGTTGCTGTAGAACCATTAGCATCACCTGTATTGTCTGGAGGTACAGCAGGACCTCATAAAATACAAGGTATAGGTGCAGGATTTATTCCTAAAGTTTTAGATCGAAATATAATAGATAAAATTATCAAAATTTCAAATGAAGAATCTTTTGAAATGGCAAGAAATATAGCTAAAAAAGAGGGATTATTTTTAGGAATTTCATCAGGAGCTGCAATAGCTGCAGCTTATAAATTAGCAAAAGAACTAGGAAAAGGAAAAAATATAGTAGTAATATCTCCTGATAATGGAGAAAGGTATCTAAGTACAGATTTGTATGAATAAAATATTTTTGTAACACATAGAAAAATTTTCTTCTTTTGCAAAATAAGGTAAATAAAAAGTTTCTAAAAAAAAGGAATTTTTAGAAAAAAATATAATATATTTATATATAGCCTAACAAATTTATGACAAATATCAAATTATGACATAAATCATGAATATTATGCATTAAATGTGGATATATTGTATTGTAGTCTTATTTTGCAAAGGAGGTTTGCCAAAGGTGAACAAGGAGCTTGAAGAAGTAAAAATAGAATTAAAAAGTATTTGTGAACAATTTACAAATATTTTAAAAAGATTAGAGTCAGAAAATGTAATAACAAAAGAAGAATTTATAGAGTATTCCTCTAAAAAAATAGAGTTTTTGAATAGTTAATCTTAAAGCCTTGAATTAAAATTCAGGGCTTTAAATTTTATTATCATTATGATATATTAAAGCATATAATTCATATAAGTTTAATAGGGATTAAAAGAGGGGGTTTGTTCAATATGAAAATAAAAGATGAAATTAATGCTATTAAGAAAAATGATCCTGCTGCTAGAAATACTTTAGAAATTATACTTAATTATCCTGGTCTTCATGCTATAATTATGCATAGGTTTGCTCACTTTTTTTATAAAAAGGAATTTTTTCTTATTGCTAGAATAATATCTAATATTAATAGGTTTCTAACAGGAATAGAGATACATCCAGGAGCAAAAATAGGAAAGGGTCTTTTTATAGATCATGGAATGGGTATAGTAATAGGAGAAACAGCTGAAATAGGTGATAATGTAACTATATATCATGGAGTGACTTTAGGAGGAACAGGAAAAGATAAGGGTAAAAGACATCCTACAATAGGTAATAATGTAATAATATCAGCAGGTGCAAAAGTGCTAGGGCCTATATATATAGGGGACAATTCAAAAATAGGAGCTAATGCTGTTGTTTTAAAAGATGTAGATCCTAACTGCACTGTAGTTGGTATTCCTGCAAAAGTTGTGAAAAGAAATGGAATTAAAGTAGATGAAAAACTATAAAGAGGTGATTTTGTGAAACTTTATAATACTTTAACAAGACAAAAGGAAGAGTTTGTTCCTATAGAAGAAGGAAAAGTTAAAATGTATGTTTGCGGACCTACTGTGTATAACTACTTTCATATAGGAAATGCAAGACCTTTTATAATGTTTGATGTACTTAGAAGATACTTTGAATATAAAGGATATGAGGTTTTATATGTTCAAAATTTTACAGATGTTGATGATAAAATAATAAATAAAGCAAATGAAGAAGGTATATCAGCAAAAGAAGTTGCAAACAAATATATAAAAGAATATTTTAAAGATGCGGATGCGCTAGGAATTAAAAGAGCAACTGTTCATCCAAGAGTTACAGAAAATATAAATGAGATAATCGATTTTATAAAGGATCTTCAACAAAAAGGATATGCTTATGAAGTAGATGGAGATGTTTACTTTGACACTAAAAAATTTGAAGACTATGGAAAGTTATCAAAACAAAATATAAAAGAGCTAGAACTTGGTGCAAGGATAGAAGTTAATGATAAAAAGAAAAATCCTATGGATTTTGTTCTTTGGAAAGCTAAGAAAGAAAATGAGCCTGGATGGGAAAGCCCTTGGGGAGAAGGAAGACCTGGTTGGCACATAGAATGTTCGGTTATGGCATCAAGATACTTGGGAGATACAATAGATATTCATGCTGGAGGTCAAGACCTTACATTCCCACACCACGAAAATGAAATAGCTCAAAGTGAAGCAAAAAGTGGAAAACAATTTGCAAGATATTGGCTCCACAATGGATATATAAACATAAATAATGAGAAAATGTCAAAGTCAAAAGGAAATTTCTTTACTGTAAGAGATATATCAAAAGAAGTAGATCTTGAGGTTGTAAGGTTTTTTATGCTTTCTTCTCACTATAGAAATCCTGTAAATTTTAGTGATGAACTTTTAAACCAAGCAAAATCAGGACTTGAAAGACTTTATAATTGCAAAGAAAAACTTGAGTTTTTAATTAAAAACATACAAGGTGATATAAAAGAGAACGAACAGCCTATAAAGAAAGAGTTAAATGATTTTAAGAAAAAGTTTGAAGAAAGCATGGATGATGATCTAAACACAGCAGATGCTATAAGTGTTATATTTGAACTTGTTAGATATATAAATACTAATATAAATGAAAATAGTTCTTTAGAAATTGCACAAGATGCTCTTTTGGTATTCAAAGAGCTTACAGGAGTTTTAAATATAGCCAATAAAGAAAAAAATGATATTTTAGATGAAGAAATAGAAAAAATGATACAAGAAAGACAAAAGGCAAAGAAAGAGAAAAACTTTGAATTAGCTGACAAGATAAGAGATGATCTTAAAAAAATGGGAATTATTTTAGAAGATACAAGACAAGGAGTAAAATGGAGAAGAGTATAAATGGAAATTAAAGACGTTGATATGAAACAGCCATTAGTATTAGCTTATATAGGAGATTCTGTTTACGAAGTATATGTAAGAAAATATTTAGTTGAAAAATACAACAATATAAAAGTAAATGAGCTTCATAAAAAGGCTACACAATTTGTAAAAGCAAAATCTCAGTGTATTATTGTCAAAAATTTAGAAAATGAGTTAACAGATAAAGAAATGTCTATAGTTAAAAGAGCTAGGAATCAAAAATCAAATACCATACCTAAAAATGCTCAGGTAATAGATTATAAGTATGCTACAGCCTTTGAAGCTTTAATAGGATATTTATATTTAAGTAATGATATTGAAAGAATGGAGTATTTAATTCAAAAATCTATAAAAATAATAGAACAGATATAAAATATTTATATATTAAAAAGTCTTCCTTAGAATCTTTCTACGGAAGACTTTATTTTGTGGTATAATAAAGTTTATTATAAAAGTGGGGAGGTTATCAAAAATGAAAGTACAACTTATATCATATACACCTAATCCAGAAAAATTAATAGCTATGGCTGCTAAACTTTGCTACTCTCCAGTTGGAGTATCAGAAATAGAAAAAAATCTTACAGATGAAAAAATAGAAAAATTTTTAAATATGCTTTTAGATTTAGGTCATGAAAGTCCAATAGAACATGTAAATTTTACATTTGCAGTAGAAGGAATATCAAGAAGTTGCTCACATCAAATAGTAAGACATAGAATAGCTTCTTATTCTCAGCAAAGTCAAAGATATGTAAAACTTGATCAGTTTGAATATATAATTCCTCCAGAGATTGAAGCAATTCCTCAGGCTAAAGAAAAATTTATAAAGGCAATGGAAAATGATCAAAAAACTTATGATGAACTTGTACAGATTCTTACAAAAAAACACTACGATAATTTTATAAAAGATGGAAAAACTGAAAAAGAAGCTAAACTCCTTTCGCAAAAAAAGGCTATAGAAGATGCTAGATATGTATTTCCTAACGCATGCGAAACTAAGCTAGTGTTTACTATGAATGCTAGAACTTTATTTAATTTCTTTAAACATAGATGTTGTGAAAGAGCTCAATGGGAGATAAGACAATTAGCAATACAAATGTTAAAGCAGGTAAGAAAAGTTGCTCCTAATGTGTTTAAAAATATAGGTCCTAGCTGTCTAACAGGAGCATGTCCAGAAGGGAATATGACTTGTGGGAAAGCAAATCAGATAAGGGAATATTTTAAAAATATTTAAGAGGCGTGTAAACAGTTGAAAAATATTTATAAATTCATGCAAAAACCTTATAATTTTTACAACATAATGTTATGATTATTATGAAGTGATGGAAATGAAATATTATAGTATAGGTGAATTTGCTAAGTTGATAGGAAAAACAGAGCAAACAAAGCTAAGAAAATGATTAAGGTGCTATTAGAAGATGATTAAGACTTATAAAGTTAAGCTTTTACCTAACAATAAACAACGAACAAAGCTATTCGAGTGTGCTTCAGTCGCAAGATGGGCATATAACTTTGCGTTAGCAACACAGCAAGAAAACTATAAAAATGGTGGTAAATTTTTAAATGATTGTGAACTTAGAAAAAGATTAACACAATTAAAGAAACAAAAAGAATATACTTGGCTTAACAATTACTCAAATAATATAACAAAACAAGCTATAAAAGATGCCTGTATTGCATATAAAAACTTCTTTGAAGGTAGAGCAAACTTTCCTAAGTTTAAGTTAAAAAAGAAAAGTAAGCCAAGCTTTTATCAAGATACAATAAGTACAGGACAAAAGTACAAAAACATAAATAAAACAAGTAAAATTAAAAAACTTGAGAAAAGACAAAAAAGATTACAAAAAAGGCTATCTAAAAAATATGAATTAAACAAAATTCAAATGAACGGAGGTGAATACCGTTATAGAAAAACTAACAATATAAAAAAGTTAGAATTCCTTGTTTTAAAAATGAGAAGAAGGCTTAAAAACATAAGGCATAATTATATTCATCAGATAACTACATCTTTGGTGAAAGCCAAGCCAGAGTATGTAGTTATGGAAAACTTAAATACTTATGGGATGCTAAAAAATAAAAGATTATCAAAATCAATACAAGAGCAGCTATTTTACGAATTTAAAAGACAAATGGAATATAAATGTGCCTTAAATGATATTAAATTTATACTTGCAGATACATTCTATCCTTCATCTAAAACTTGTAGCAGATGTGGTGCTTTAAAAAACAAACTTTCTTTATCAGAAAGAACATTTATATGTGATGAATGTGGGCACGAGATAGATAGAGACTTAAATGCAAGTATAAACCTAAAAAATTATGGTAAATCAATAGCATAGCATCTAAAGCAGTTATTGATATGTACCGATTCGTTAGTCGGGAATTTAAGCCTTCGGAGTGTTAAATAAACAGGAGTAGATTTTTCGAAACTGGACACAATGAACAAGGAAGGAAACGTAAACTTTTATAAGGTTTGATAAAAACTTTATAAAGTTTTATAAGTTTTCTGTAACGGTGGTATTTTTGATTAAAATAGAAGGTAGAAATCCTGTTATAGAAGCTTTAAAAAGTGATAGATATATAGAGAAAATAATGGTGTCTACTTCAGCTAAGGAAGGCTCTATAAACAAGATAGTAAAAATGGCAAAAGAAAAAGGGATTGTAGTTCAATACGTAGATAAAGTTAAACTCAACGAAATAAGCCAAAGTCATTCTCATCAAGGAGTTATAGCTATAGCGAGTGATTATAAATACTTTGATATTGATGAACTTTTACAAATACCAAAAGAAAAAAATGAAGATCCATTTTTTATAATACTAGACGAAATAACAGATCCTCATAATTTAGGATCTATAATAAGGACAGCTGATGCTGTAGGAGCTCATGGGATAATAATTCCTAAAAGAAGATCAGCTACAATTACTCCTACAGTTATAAAGTCATCAGCAGGAGCTGCAGAATATGTTCCTATATGTAAGGTTACAAATATAGTAAATGCTATAAAGAAGTTAAAAGAAAATGGAGTTTGGATAGTAGGAACAGATATGGATGGAGATATTCATTACGAAAAGGATTTAACTGGAGCAGTTGGCTTAGTCATAGGAAGTGAAGGTTTTGGTATATCAAGACTTGTAAAAGAAAATTGTGACTTTATAGTTAAAATACCAATGGTTGGGAATGTATCTTCGCTAAACGCATCAGTAGCTTGTTCTATTGTTTTATATGAGATATTTAGGCAAAGAGAAAAGAGTAGATAAATATGAATAAAAAGCAATACCTTGTTGTTGATGGATACAACATAATAAATGCTTGGGAAGACCTTAAAGTAATAAGTCAAGAAAATCTAGAGATGGCTAGAGATAAGCTGATAGATATAATGACTGAATATGGAGCATACAAAGGTTTTTATGTAATAGTTGTATTTGATGCTTATTTAGTAAAGGGGCCTAGAAAAGATTATGAGGAAATAAGGGGGAAAAATATAAAGGTTGTATATACAAAAGAAAATCAAACAGCCGATACATATATAGAAAAAATAATAAGTGAAATAGGAAAAAAACATATAATAAAAGTTGCAACTAATGATTGGGCTCAGCAACAAATAGTTTTGGGAAGCGGTGCTTTTAGGGTATCTGCTAGAGAACTCAAAATTGATGTAGAGCTTTCTCAAAAGAAGATATCTAAGAAGATAAAAGAGACAAAAATACAAAAAACAACACTAGATTCTATTTTGGATAAAAATACTTTGTCGAAACTTGAGAAAATACGCAGAAACCATTGAAATTAGTTGACTTGAAGTATTTTATTAACTATAATATGAATTGTTGAGGTTTAGTTTATTAGGGGGGGTAATTTTGCAAGCAAAAGAAAAATATATACTTGATGATGAAAACGGAGTAGAAGAAATCGTTTTAAGAGCTCAAAATGGGGATCAGCGTAGTTTAGATTATCTGATGAATAAGTATAAAAACTTTGTAAGATCAAAGGCAAAAGCCTACTTTTTAGTAGGAGCAGATAAGGAAGATATAATGCAAGAAGGAATGATAGGTTTATATAAAGCTATAAGAGATTACAATGAAGAAAAAACTTCTTCGTTCAAAACATTTGCAGAACTTTGTATAACAAGACAAATAATAACAGCAATAAAAGCTGCTACAAGACAAAAACATATACCTTTAAACTCTTATGTATCTTTAAATAAACCTATATATGACGAAGAATCTGATAGAACGCTTTTAGATATAATAACAGGAAGTATTGTATCGGATCCAGAAGAGCTTTTGATCAGTAGGGAAGAGATAAAAAATATAGAAAGTAAAATAAATGAAATACTTAGTAGTTTAGAACTTGAAGTTTTAGGCCTTTATTTAAAAGGTAAATCATACCAAGAAATAGCCTGCAAGCTGAATAGACACGTAAAATCTATTGATAATGCTTTGCAAAGAGTAAAAAGAAAACTTGAAAAGTATCTAGAAAGTAGGAAAGGGTAAAACATATTGACTTTACCCTATATGAGTAGTACAATAAACTTGCAGTTTTAAGTGCCCATGTGGCTCAGTCGGTAGAGCGTCGCCTTGGTAAGGCGGAGGTCGGCGGTTCGAGTCCGCTCGTGGGCTCCAAAATTTATCATGATTCCTACATAAAAGAGGAGGGTTTAAAATGGCAAAAGCTAAATTTGAAAGAACTAAGCCACACGTTAACATTGGAACAATAGGACACGTTGACCACGGTAAAACAACATTAACAGCAGCTATAACAAAGACATTACAT
The DNA here is from genome assembly GCA_001584565.1 of Alkalithermobacter thermoalcaliphilus JW-YL-7 = DSM 7308. Classification (GTDB taxonomy): domain Bacteria; phylum Bacillota; class Clostridia; order Peptostreptococcales; family Peptostreptococcaceae; genus Alkalithermobacter; species Alkalithermobacter thermoalcaliphilus. The sequence goes on from LSFY01000001.1 coordinate 42,429, forward strand.
GCAAGATATGGACTTGGAGAAGCAGTAGATTTTGAAAACATAGATAAAGCTCCAGAAGAAAGAGAAAGAGGAATTACAATATCAACAGCACACGTTGAGTACGAAACACCAAACAGACACTATGCACACGTTGACTGCCCAGGACATGCTGACTACGTTAAAAACATGATCACAGGAGCAGCACAAATGGATGGAGCGATACTTGTTTGTTCGGCAGTAGATGGACCAATGCCACAAACAAGAGAGCACATACTATTATCAAGACAAGTTGGTGTTCCATACATCGTAGTATTCTTAAACAAATGTGATATGGTAGATGACGAAGAGTTATTAGAACTTGTTGAAATGGAAATAAGAGACTTATTAAATCAATATGAGTTCCCAGGAGATGACACTCCAATAGTAAGAGGATCAGCTTTACAAGCGCTTAACGATCCAATGGGACCATGGGGAGACAAAATAGTAGAATTATTCGAGCAAATAGATGCATACATTCCAGAGCCAGAAAGAGATATAGACAAAACATTCCTAATGCCAGTAGAAGACGTATTCTCAATCACAGGAAGAGGAACAGTTGCAACTGGTAGAGTAGAAAGAGGAATCTTAAAAGTACAAGACGAAGTAGAAATAGTAGGACTTACAGATGAGCCAAGAAAAGTAGTAGTAACAGGAGTAGAAATGTTCAGAAAGTTATTAGATCAAGCGCAAGCTGGAGATAACATAGGAGCATTATTAAGAGGAGTTCAAAGAGACGAAATCGAAAGAGGACAAGTTCTTGCAAAACCAGGAACAATCAAACCTCACACTAAATTCAAAGCAGAGGTATACGTATTAAAGAAAGAAGAGGGAGGAAGACATACTCCATTCTTCGATGGATATAGACCACAATTCTACTTTAGAACAACAGACGTAACAGGAGCTATCAAACTTCCAGATGGAGTAGAGATGGTAATGCCTGGAGATAACATAACAATGACAGTAGAATTAATTACTCCAATAGCTATAGAAGAAGGATTAAGATTCGCTATCCGTGAGGGTGGAAGAACAGTAGGAGCAGGAGTAGTTGCTAGCATAATAGAATAATAAATACTTTGTAAAAAGAAGGGTTAAACCCCTTCTTTTTTTCCTAGATGAAAATTTCTAATATAATCCATATGATAGACACAAAAAAGGTTTGACATAAGGTGTGAAATGTGATAGATTTTATAAGGTGATACTTATAATAAAGGCGATCTATGTATGGAGATAGATTAATAAAATATAATGCTATTTATATCTAGGAGGTGTAGCAATGAGAGTAAAAATCACTTTGGCTTGTAACGAGTGCAAACAAAGAAATTACAATACAACTAAAAATAAAAAGAACAACCCAGACAGAATAGAGTTAAAGAAATACTGCAAATTCTGTAAGACGCATACAGCTCATAAAGAAACAAAATAGCTTACAAAAGGATGTGAAGCAGCAATGTCTGTCCAAGTTAATACAAATAAAGAAAATGCTAAAAGTATTAGCAATTTCTTAAAAGGTACTAAAGCTGAACTGAAAAAAGTTCACTGGCCTAACAAGAAAGAATTAATAAATTACACGACAGTAGTCCTTGCTTCATGTCTAATGATGGCTTTATTGATATGGGCTATAGATTCAGGAATAGGATATTTATTAAAGCTCATACTAAGATAGAAAAATCCTAAAGGAGGGTATATGCCATCATGTCAGAGTTAGAAAAAGCTAAGTGGTATGTAGTGCATACATACTCAGGACATGAAAACAAGGTTAAGGCCACTATAGAAAAAGCGGTCAAAACCAGAGGGATGGAAGACTATATTTTAGAGCTTCGCGTTCCTACAGAAGATGTAGTTGAAATAAAAAATGGAAAGAAAAAGACAAGACAAAGAAAAATATTCCCAGGATATGTTCTTGTTAAAATGATAATAACTGATGAGTCGTGGTATGTGGTTAGAAACACAAAGGGAGTAACAGGATTTGTAGGCCCTGGGTCTAAACCAATACCTTTATCAGATGAAGAAGTAAAAGCTATGGGTGTTGAAGAAGCTATTCCAGAGATAGATATTGAAGTTGGAGAAGTTGTAACTATTAAATCTGGATCATTTAAAGGATTTATGGGTACAGTTCAAGAGATAAACATGGAAAAGCAATCTCTAAAGGTTTTAATATCTATGTTCGGAAGAGAAACACCAGCTGAGATACCATTTGATCAAGTAGAGAAATATAGTTAAAAATAAGCTATATTTTAAATATATATATTACAACATACAAGGAGGTGTAATAAAATGGCTAAAAAAGTAATAGGACAAGTTAAGCTGCAAATACCTGCAGGAAAAGCTACACCAGCACCACCAGTAGGTCCAGCTTTAGGACAACATGGTGTTAACATAATGGGATTCTGTAAAGAATTCAATGCTAAAACTGCAGATCAAGCTGGATTAATAATTCCAGTAGTTATAACAGTTTATCAAGATAGATCATTCTCGTTCATAACTAAGACACCACCTGCTGCTGTTTTAATTAAAAAGGCATGTGGAATAGAATCAGGTTCAGGAGAACCAAATAAAAAGAAGGTAGCTAAAATATCTTCAGCAAAAATAAGAGAAATAGCAGAACTTAAAATGCCAGATTTAAATGCTGCTTCTTTAGAAGCTGCTATAAGCATGATATCTGGTACAGCAAGAAGTATGGGTGTAGTTATAGAAGACTAATTCATACAAACAAAAGTGGGAGGTACCACTAACCGTTAATACCACAAGGAGGAATGTAATATGGCTAAAAAAGGTAAAAAATACGTAGAAGCTTCTAAATTAATAGACAGAAGCAGACTATATGATGCTTCAGAAGCTTTAGAGCTTGTAACAAAAACTGCTACTGCTAAGTTTGATGAAACTGTAGAAGTTCACGTTAAACTTGGTGTTGACTCAAGACATGCTGATCAACAAGTAAGAGGTGCAGTAGTTTTACCACATGGAACAGGAAAAGTTAAAAGAGTTCTAGTTTTTGCTAAAGGGGAAAAAGCAAAAGAAGCTGAAAATGCAGGAGCTGACTTTGTAGGTGCAGAAGAATTAGTAAGCAAAATACAAAACGAAAACTGGTTTGAGTTCGATGTTGTAGTAGCTACACCAGACATGATGGGGCTTGTTGGTAGATTAGGTAGAGTTTTAGGACCTAAAGGATTAATGCCAAACCCTAAATCAGGAACAGTTACGTTTGATGTTGCTAGAGCTATCGAAGAAATCAAAGCAGGTAAAGTTGAGTATAGATTAGATAAAACAAATATAATTCATGCGCCTATAGGAAAAGTTTCTTTTGGAAAAGAAAAGTTAGTTGATAACTTTACAACTTTAATGGAAGCTATAATAAAAGCTAAACCTGCAGCAGCTAAAGGACAATACTTAAGAAGTGTTACAGTTGCTAGCACTATGGGACCTGGAATCAAAATAAATCCAGTTAAAGTTAATGAATAAAAAATGTTGACATATAAGTTTTAATGATATAAAATAAATATTGTTGTTTAAAAATGAATTATCTTGCCGTAGACAGTAGGCGCGTTAAGCTTAAATTTGCCTACCGAGGTTTTCTATAGATAGTGTAGAAAGTAGAGCCTTTGTATGTCTATGCGGATATGCAAAGGCTTTTAGTTTAACGGCGGAGAATAGAAATAGGTGAAGGAGGTGGACACCTAGATGTCTAAGGCAATTCAGTTAAAAGAGCAAGTAGTTGCTGAAATAACAGAAAAACTTCAAAAAGCTGCTTCTGCTATAGTTGTTGACTACAGAGGACTAAAAGTTGAAGAAGTTACAGAACTTAGAAAGAAATTCAGAGAAGCAGGAGTAGAGTACAAAGTTTATAAAAACACTTTAGTAAGAAGAGCTGCTAAACAAGCAGGAATAAATGAATTAAATGATGAGTTATTAGTTGGACCAAATGCTATAGCTTTTGGATATGATGATCCAGTTGCTCCAGCTAGAATCATAAGCGAATTTATGAAATCTCATCCAAAACTAGAATTGAAAATGGGTATAGTTGAAGGAGAATTCTACGACAAAACAAAAGTTGAAGAATTATCTAAAATACCTTCAAGAGAAGAGCTTATTGCTAAGTTACTTGGCAGCTTAAAAGCTCCAATGTCAAACTTTGTATACTTACTAGATGCTTTAATTAAAAAGCAAGAAGAACAAGCTTAATTTATAAAAAATTAAATTCGGAGGTGCTTAAAATGACAATAGAACAAATTTTAGAAGCTATTGAGAATATGAAAGTTTTAGAATTAAATGAATTAGTTAAAGCTGCAGAGGAAAAATTCGGAGTATCTGCTTCTGCTCCTGTAATGGTAGCTGGAGCTGCTGCTGGAGCTGCTGCTGCAGAAGAAAAAACTGAGTTTGATGTAATATTAGCAAACGCAGGATCTTCAAAAGTAGGAGTTATAAAAGTAGTTAGAGAAATAACTGGACTTGGATTAAAAGAAGCTAAAGAATTAGTTGACGGAGCTCCTAAAACATTAAAAGAAGGAGTTTCTAAAGAAGAAGCAGATCAAATAAAAGAAAAATTAGAAGCTGCTGGAGCTACAGTAGAAGTAAAATAGTTTTTAAAAGATGTCTTTGCTAAGCAAAGACATCTTTTTTATTTAAATACATAATTGACTATTTTTATTATATATGATAAAATTATTGAATGCGTTAGAGTGGAAAGTTTAAGGTTTATTTTATTATGTGAGGTGAAAATTTAATGCCACATCCTGTCCAAATAGGTAAGAGAACTAGAATGAGCTTTTCTAAAATCAAGGAAGCAGCAGAATTACCTAATCTTATAGAACTTCAAATCAATTCCTACAAATGGTTCTTAGAAGAAGGATTAAAGGAAGTATTTGAAGATGTTTCGCCTATAGAAGACTATACAGGCAATCTTATCTTAGAGTTCGTAGACTATTCACTAGATGAAAAACCAAAATATGAAGTAGAAGAATGTAAAGAAAGAGATGCTACATATGCAGCACCTTTAAAAGTAAAAGTAAGACTTATAAACAAAGAGACCGGAGAAGTTAAAGAGCAAGAAGTGTTCATGGGAGATTTTCCTTTGATGACAGAAAAAGGAACTTTCATAATCAATGGAGCAGAAAGGGTAATAGTAAGTCAGCTAGTTAGATCTCCAGGTGTATACTTTGCTCAAACTATAGATAAATCAGGAAATAAATTGATATCCTCTACTGTAATTCCAAACAGAGGAGCATGGCTTGAATACGAAACAGATTCTAATAATGTAGTATCTGTAAGAGTTGATAGAACAAGAAAACAACCTATAACAACTCTTTTAAGAGCATTAGGATTTGGAACAGATGCACAAATTCTAGAGCTTTTAGGAGAAGATGAAAGACTACTTGCAACATTAGAAAAAGATAACACTAAAACTACAGAAGAAGGATTAATAGAAATATATAAAAAGTTAAGACCAGGTGAACCACCTACTGTTGAGAGTGCTTCATCTTTACTAAGTTCTTTATTCTTTGATCCAAAAAGATATGACCTTGCAAGAGTAGGTAGATATAAATTTAACAAAAAATTATCTTTACAACACAGAATAATGAATAAGGTAGCAGCAGAAGATATAATTAACACTGAAACAGGAGAAGTTTTAGTAAATAAAGGTGAAAAGATTACCTTAGAAAAAGCTACTGAAATTCAAAATGCAGGAATAAAGGAAGTTAAAATATATACAGAAGACGAAAAAGTTGTCAAAGTTATAGGAAATAACTTTGTTGATATAAAGGCTCACATAAAATTTGATATAGATGACTTAAATATAAGAGAAAAAGTTTATTATCCAGTATTAAAAGAAATATTAGACACTTACAATACTGAAACAGAAATCAAAGAAGCTATAAAAGATAGAATGAAGGAGCTTATTCCTAAACACATAATATTAGATGACATTATAGCTTCTATAAGTTACCAATTCAATTTATTAAATGGAATAGGATATGTAGACGATATAGATCATCTTGGAAACAGAAGAGTAAGATCAGTTGGAGAGTTACTTCAAAACCAATTTAGAATAGGTCTTTCAAGAATGGAAAGAGTTATAAAAGAGAGAATGACAATTCAAGATATAGAAGCTGTTACTCCACAAGCTCTTATGAATATAAGACCTGTTGCAGCTGCTATAAAAGAATTCTTTGGAAGTTCTCAATTATCTCAGTTCATGGATCAAACAAACCCACTTTCTGAATTAACTCACAAAAGAAGGCTATCAGCATTAGGACCTGGAGGTCTTTCACGTGAAAGAGCAGGGTTTGAAGTTCGTGACGTTCATAATTCTCACTATGGTAGAATGTGTCCTATAGAAACTCCTGAAGGACCAAACATAGGACTTATAAACTCTTTAAGTTCTTATGCAAAAATAAATGAGTATGGTTTTATAGAATCACCATATAGAAAAGTTGACAAAGCTACAGGAGTAGTTACAAATGAGATACATTATCTAACAGCAGATGAAGAAGATTTATATATAAGAGCACAGGCAAATGAACCTTTAGATGAAGAAGGAAGATTTGTAAACAAAAGAGTTACTTGTAGAGCTAGAAATGGAGTTATACAAATAACACCAGCACACGAAGTTGACTATATGGACGTTTCTCCAAAACAAGTAGTTTCTATTGCTACTGCTATGATTCCTTTCCTTGAAAATGACGATGCTAACCGTGCATTAATGGGTTCAAACATGCAACGTCAGGCAGTACCTCTTGTTAGAAGAGAAGCTCCTGTAATAGGAACTGGAGTTGAGTATAGAGCCGCTAAAGACTCTGGAGCAGTTGTGGTAGCTAAAAATGCCGGTATTGCAGAGAAAGTAACGGCAGACGAAATTATAATAAGAAGAGAAGATGGTAACAAAGATAGATACAAACTTCTTAAATTTAAAAGATCTAACCAAGGAACTTGTATAAATCAGACTCCTATAATAAATAAAGGCGACAAAGTAGAAAAAGGAGAAGTAATAGCTGATGGACCATCTACAGATATGGGAGAAATAGCTCTTGGAAGAAACTGTCTTATAGCGTTTATGACATGGGAAGGATACAACTATGAGGACGCTATACTAATAAACGAAAGATTAGTTAGAGAAGATAGACTATCTACTATACACATAGAAGAATATGAATCAGAAGCAAGAGATACAAAACTTGGACCTGAAGAAATAACAAGAGATATTCCAAATGTAGGTGAAGATGCTATTAAGGACTTAGATGAAAGAGGAATAATAAGAATAGGAGCTGAAGTTGAATCTGGAGACATACTAGTAGGTAAAGTTACTCCTAAAGGAGAAACAGAGCTTACAGCAGAGGAAAGACTACTTCGTGCTATATTTGGAGAAAAGGCTAGAGAAGTTAGAGATACATCATTAAGAGTTCCTCATGGAGAATCGGGAATAATAGTAGATGTAAAAGTATTTACTAGAGAAAATGGAGATGAACTTTCTCCAGGAGTTAATGAGCTTGTAAGAGTATACATTGCTAAAAAGAGAAAAATAAGCGTTGGAGATAAAATGGCTGGTCGTCACGGTAATAAAGGAGTTATCTCTAGAGTACTACCAGAAGAGGATATGCCATTTATGGCAGATGGTACACCAATAGAAATAGTCCTAAATCCGCTTGGGGTTCCTTCTCGTATGAACATCGGACAGGTTCTTGAGGTTCACTTAGGACTTGCTGCGAAAGCTCTTGGATGGCATGTAGCTACATCTGTATTTGATGGTGCAAGAGAAAGTGATATAAGAGAAGCTTTAAAACAAGCAGGATATCCAGAGAACGGAAAGCTTACACTTTATGATGGAAGAACGGGAGAAGCTTTTGATAACGATGTAACTGTAGGATACATGTATATGTTAAAGCTTCACCACTTAGTAGATGACAAGATACATGCAAGAAGTACAGGACCGTATTCACTAGTTACTCAACAACCTCTAGGAGGAAAGGCGCAGTTCGGTGGACAAAGATTCGGAGAAATGGAGGTTTGGGCATTAGAAGCATATGGTGCTGCTCATACACTTCAAGAAATCTTAACTGTTAAATCAGACGATGTTGTAGGACGTGTTAAAACATATGAAGCTATAGTAAAAGGAGAAAACATACCAGAGCCTGGAATACCAGAATCTTTCAAAGTTTTAATAAAAGAATTACAAAGCTTATGTCTTGATGTAAAAGTTTTAACTGAGGAAGATGAAGAAATAGAAGTAAGAGAATCAGATGATGACGATGAAATGATAGAAACTTTTGAATATATCCCAACAGATGATGATATAGAGGAACTAGAAGAAATCAATGAAATCGAAGAAGATATAGATGAAGAAGATTTTGATATAGACTTTAATGAAACACAGCTAGAAGATGCTTTTGATGACGATGACTTAGATTTTTAATATAAGCTTATCAAATTTATATAAGAAGGGAGAGAGACTCCTTGTTTGAACTGAACAATTTTGAATCTATAAAGATTGGATTAGCATCTCCAGAGAAAATAAGACAATGGTCAAAAGGTGAAGTTAAAAAACCTGAAACTATAAACTACAGAACACTAAAACCAGAAAAAGATGGTCTATTCTGTGAAAGAATATTTGGACCAACTAAAGACTGGGAGTGTAACTGTGGAAAGTATAGAAGGGTTAGGTATAAAGGTGTAGTTTGTGACAGATGTGGAGTTGAAGTTACAAAATCTAAAGTAAGAAGAGAGAGAATGGGGCATATAGAGCTTGCAGCCCCTGTATCTCACATTTGGTACTTCAAAGGAATACCAAGTAGAATGGGACTTATACTTGATATGTCACCAAGATCACTTGAAAAAGTATTATACTTCGCTTCTTATATAGTAATAGATCCAGGCGATACAGGACTAAGCGAAAGACAGCTTCTAACGGAAAAAGAATATAGAGAAGCTATCGAAAAATATGGAAATACATTCAAGGCTGGAATGGGTGCGGAAGCTATAAAGGAAATACTTTCAAAACTTGATCTTGATGAATTATCAAAAGAATTAAAAGCTAAACTAAAAGATAGTACAGGACAAAAGAAAATAAGAACTATAAGAAGATTAGAAGTTGTAGAGGCATTTAGACAATCTAACAACAGACCGGAGTGGATGATATTAGATGTAATACCAGTAATTCCACCAGATTTAAGACCTATGGTTCAGTTAGACGGAGGAAGATTTGCAACATCAGATCTTAATGATTTATATAGAAGAGTAATAAATAGAAACAACAGACTTAAAAGACTTTTAGAATTATCTGCACCAGATATAATAGTTAGAAATGAAAAAAGAATGCTTCAAGAAGCAGTTGATGCACTAATAGACAATGGAAGAAGAGGAAGACCAGTTACAGGTCCTGGAAATAGACCTTTAAAATCATTATCTGATATGCTTAAAGGAAAGCAAGGTCGTTTCCGTCAAAACTTGCTTGGAAAGCGTGTTGACTACTCAGGACGTTCTGTTATAGTAGTTGGACCTGAACTTAAATTCTATCAATGTGGTCTTCCAAAGAAGATGGCATTAGAACTATTTAAACCATTTGTAATGAACAAACTTGTAGAACAAGGTTATGTTCACAATATAAAAAGTGCAAAGAGAATGGTTGAAAAATTAAAACCTGAAGTTTGGGGAGTTTTAGAAGAAGTTATAAAAGGACACCCTGTTTTACTAAACCGTGCTCCTACTCTTCACAGACTAGGTATACAAGCATTTGAACCGGTTTTAGTTGAAGGAAAAGCTATAAAGCTTCATCCTCTTGTATGTACTGCATATAATGCAGACTTTGACGGAGACCAAATGGCTGTACACGTACCACTATCAGTAGAAGCACAGGCAGAAGCGAGATTTTTAATGTTATCAACTAATAACATCCTTGCACCTAAAGATGGTTCTTCTATAACAACGCCTACTCAGGACATGATATTAGGAAGTTATTACTTAACAATAGATATACCTGGAGAAAAAGGAGAAGGATCTGTATTTAAAGATTACAATGAAATGCTTCTTGCATATCAAAATGGATCAGTAGGCCTTCATGCAAAAGTAAAAGTTAGAAGAAAACTAACTCCAGACGATAAAGGACAATTAGTTGAAAGCACTGTAGGAAGATTTATATTTAATGAAAATATACCTCAAGACTTAGGTTATGTAGATAGAACTAAGGATAAATACTCTCTTGAGATAGACTTTTTAGTTGATAAAAAGCAACTTGGAAAAATAATAGATAGATGTTTTAGAAAACATGGAAATACAGTAACAGCAGAAATGCTAGATAACATAAAAGAATTAGGATTTAAGTTCTCTACAAAAGGAGCTATAACAATATCAGTTTCAGACATGGAAATACCAAAAGAAAAACAAGAACTTATAGCTCAAGCTGAAGAAAAAGTAGAAAAATATGAAAGAGCATTCAGAAGAGGACTAATTTCTGATGATGAAAGATACGAAAAAGTTATTCAAATATGGACTGAAACTACTGAAAGTGTAACAGAAGCTTTAATGAGTGGTCTTGGAAGATTAAACAATGTATTTATAATGGCGCACTCAGGAGCAAGGGGAAGTAAAAACCAAATAAGACAGCTAGGTGGAATGCGTGGTCTTATGGCAAATGCAGCTGGTAAAACAGTTGAGATACCAGTTAAATCTAATTTCCGTGAAGGACTTTCAGTTCTTGAATACTTTATATCTTCTCACGGTGCAAGAAAAGGTCTAGCAGATACTGCTCTTCGTACTGCTGACTCAGGATATCTTACTAGAAGACTTGTTGATGTCAGCCAAGATGTTATAGTAAGGGAAGTTGACTGTGGAACAAAAGAGTCATTAGTAGTTAGCGCATTTAAAGATGGAAATGAAGTAATAGAAGAATTAAGTGAAAGAATAGTTGGAAGATATACTCTAGATGAAATAGTTGATCCTAACACTAAAGAGGTTATAGTTGAAGCAGACAAGATGATAACAGAAGAAGATGCTGAAAAGATAATTGCAGCAGGTCTTGAAAAAGTTAGAATAAGAACTGTTCTTAACTGTAAAACAGCTCATGGAGTATGCTCTAAGTGTTACGGAAGAAACTTAGCTACAGGAAAAGAAGTAAATATAGGAGAAGCAGTAGGAATAATAGCAGCTCAATCTATAGGTGAACCAGGTACTCAGCTTACAATGCGTACGTTCCATACAGGAGGAGTTGCAGGTGGAGATATTACCCAAGGTCTTCCGAGGGTAGAGGAGCTATTTGAAGCTAGAAAACCAAAAGGATTAGCTGTTATAACAGAAATATCTGGTAAAGTTAGCGTAGATGAAACAGGTAGAAGAAAAGAAGTAATAGTAACTCAAGAAAATGGAGAATCAATAACATATACAATACCTTATGGATCAAGACTAAAAGTAAGAGATGGAATGTATGTAGAAGCAGGAGATCCTTTAACAGAAGGTTCAATAAATCCTCATGATATATTAAATGTTAAAGGAGTACTAGGAGTACAAGACTATATAGTAAAAGAAGTACAAAGAGTTTATAGAATGCAAGGTGTTGATATAAACGACAAGCACATAGAAGTAATAGTAAGACAAATGCTGTCAAAGGTAAAAATAGAAGAATCAGGAGATACACTTTTACTACCAGGTAGTCTTGTAGATATATTAGAGTTTAACAAAGAAAATGAAAAAGCAATAAAAGAAGGTGGAAAACCTGCTGTTGCAAAGAGAGTTTTACTAGGAATAACAAAAGCGTCTTTAGCAACAGAATCATTCTTATCAGCTGCATCATTCCAAGAAACTACAAGAGTATTAACAGAAGCAGCTATAAAAGGAAAAGAAGATGAGCTTATAGGATTAAAAGAAAATGTAATTATTGGTAAACTTATTCCTGCTGGTACAGGAATGAGAAGATATAAGAATATAGCTGTTGAAAAATGCGAATAAACTTTAAAGTTAACCTTTAGTAAACATGTATTGACACTAAAAAGTGTATAGTATAAAATATAAAAGTGTGTAATTTTATCAAAAGTTGACTATTGAATACACGGGGAGATATCTCCCCTTGTATTTAATAAGGAGGAAACTTTATGAGCTTAGAAGAATTAAAAACTTCTAAAAAAGTAGTAGGCACCAAACAAACAACAAGAGCCTTAAAAGAGGACAAGGTTAAAGTAGTGTTCATAGCAGAAGATGCAGAAAAACATGTAGTAAGAAATGTAGAAGAAATTTCAAAACAAAAAAACATAAATATAATTTATGTTGATTCAGTCAAAAAGCTTGGCAAAGCCTGCTCGATAGATGTAGGAGCTGCTGTAGCTGGAATATTAAAAGAATAAGATTTAAAAATTTTGGAAGGAGGTGCACGTAGTGCCAACAATTAACCAATTAGTTCGTAAAGGAAGAAAAGCTGTAGAAACTAAATCTACTGCTCCAGCATTACAAAAAGGTTTTAACTCACTAAACAAAAGAACTATAGAAATGAGTTCTCCTCAAAAAAGAGGTGTATGTACTTCAGTTAAAACTGTAACTCCTAAAAAGCCTAACTCAGCTTTAAGAAAAGTTGCCAGAGTTAGACTTACTAATGGAATAGAAGTAACTGCTTATATTCCAGGAGAAGGACACAACTTACAAGAGCACAGTGTTGTTCTTATAAGAGGAGGAAGGGTTAAGGACCTTCCAGGGGTTAGATATCACATAGTAAGAGGTACATTAGATACAGCTGGAGTAGAAAAGAGAATGCAAGGAAGATCTAAATACGGTGCTAAGAGACCTAAGGCTGCTAAGAAATAATTAATTAATCGTTCGGTGCTTTAAATATATAGATATATTTAGGCATCACGGCAATTCTTAGTTGTCGAGTACCGATGATCTAAAAACAGATTAAGGAGGGAAGCGAAATGCCAAGAAAAGGAAATGTTCCAAAGAGAGAAGTTTTACCAGATCCAGTGTATGGAAGCAAGGTTGTAACAAAATTAATAAATAACCTTATGATAGATGGTAAAAAAGGAAAAGCGCAAAATATAGTTTACAGTGCGTTTGAACTTATAAAAGAAAGAACTGGCGAAGATGCTTTAGAAGTATTTGAAAAGGCTATGAACAATGTAATGCCAGTATTAGAAGTTAGAGCTAGACGTGTTGGTGGAGCTAACTATCAAGTACCAATAGAAGTTAGACCAGAAAGAAGAGAAACTTTAGGATTAAGATGGCTTGTTAACTATTCTAGAGCTCGTGGAGAAAAAGGAATGGTTGAAAAGCTAGCTAGAGAAATAATGGATGCTGCAAACAACACTGGAGCATCTGTTAAGAAGAAAGAAGATACTCATAAGATGGCAGAAGCTAATAAAGCATTTGCTCATTACAGATGGTAGTATACAGAAACTGATGTTTAACATCAGAAAGGAGAGATTGTATTGCCAAGAAAATTTCCTTTAGAAAAAACTAGAAACATAGGAATAATGGCTCATATAGATGCAGGTAAGACTACTACTACTGAAAGAATTCTTTTCTATACAGGAGTTAACCACAAAATAGGAGAAACACACGAAGGTGGAGCTACTATGGACTGGATGGAGCAGGAGAAGGAAAGAGGTATAACTATAACTTCTGCTGCTACAACTTGTCAGTGGAATGGTCACAGAATAAACATCATAGATACTCCTGGACACGTAGACTTTACAGTAGAAGTTGAAAGATCTTTACGTGTACTTGATGGAGCTGTTGCAGTTTTCTGTGCAAAAGGTGGAGTTGAGCCTCAATCAGAAAATGTATGGAGACAAGCAGATAAATATAGAGTTCCTAGAATAGCTTTTGTAAACAAAATGGATATCCTAGGAGCAGACTTCTTTAATGTTGTTCAAATGATGAAAGATAGATTAGGATCTAATGCTGTTCCTGTTCAGCTTCCTATAGGAAAGGAAGAGACATTTGTAGGAATAATAGATCTTATAGAAATGAATGCTAGAATATATAAAGATGATTTAGGAAAAGATATAGAAGTTACTGAAATACCTTCTGATATGCTTGAGATAGCTCAAGAGTGGAGAGAAAAATTAGTTGAAGCTGCGGCTGAAGCTGATGAAGAATTAATGATGAAATATCTAGATGGAGAAGAATTAACAAAAGAAGAGATAAAAGCAGCTATAAGAAAAGCAGTTATAGCTTGCGAAATGAACCCTGTGTTCTGCGGAAGTGCTTACAAAAACAAAGGTGTTCAGCTTCTTTTAGATGCTGTTGTTGATTACATGCCAGCTCCGATAGATATTCCTTCTATAAAAGGTGTACTACCAAATGGAGAAGAATCTGAAAGACACTCAAGTGATGAAGAGCCATTCTCAGCTTTAGCATTCAAAATAATGGCAGACCCATTCGTAGGTAAGTTAGCGTTCTTTAGAGTTTACTCAGGAATCTTAAACTCTGGTTCTTACGTTCTAAATGCTACTAAGAACAAAAAAGAAAGAATCGGACGTATACTACAAATGCATGCTAATGCTAGAGAAGAAATAACAGAAGTTTACGCAGGAGATATAGCGGCAGCTGTAGGATTAAAAGATACTACAACTGGAGATACTCTATGCGATCCTGCAAATCCTATAATACTTGAGTCAATGGAATTCCCAGAGCCAGTTATATCTGTTGCTATAGAGCCAAAATCTAAGGCAGCTCAAGAAAAGATGGGTATAGCTCTTCAAAGACTTGCTGAAGAAGACCCAACTTTCAGAGTTCGTACAGATGAAGAAACAGGACAAACTATTATATCTGGTATGGGTGAGCTTCACCTTGAAATAATAGTTGACAGACTATTAAGAGAGTTCAAAGTAGAAGCTAATGTTGGAGCACCTCAAGTTGCTTATAGAGAGACAATTACTAAACCAGTTGACGTTGAGTACAAATATGCTAAACAATCAGGTGGTAGAGGACAATACGGTCACGTTAAGATCAGAGTTATACCTCAAGAACCTGGTGCTGGATATGAATTTGTTAACCAAATCGTAGGTGGTGCTATACCTAAAGAGTACATTGGACCTGTTGATGCGGGAATCCAAGGTGCTATGGAAGCTGGGGTTGTAGCAGGATATCCAGTTGTTGACGTTAGAGTTGAGCTATACGATGGATCTTACCATGAAGTTGACTCTTCAGAAATGGCGTTCAAGGTTGCAGCATCTATGGCGTTTAAAGAAGCTATGAGAAAAGCAGAACCTTGCTTACTAGAGCCATACTTCAAAGTTGAAGTAGTTACTCCTGAAGATTACATGGGAGATGTAATGGGAGATCTTAACTCAAGACGTGGTAGAATAGAAGGAATGGAAGCTAGAATGGGAGCTCAAGTTATAAAAGCTGTAGTTCCTCTAGCAGAAATGTTCGGATACTCTACTACACTAAGATCTATGTCTCAAGGACGTGCAACATATACAATGATATTTGACCACTACGAGCAAGTACCAGCTGGAGTTGCTAAGAAAATAATCGAAAAAGAAAAATAATTCTATATGATAGGGCGATTGCCCTATCATACATAAAATGATCACTATAAAATTAAGGAGGGTTTAAAATGGCAAAAGCTAAATTTGAAAGAACTAAGCCACACGTTAACATTGGAACAATAGGACACGTTGACCACGGTAAAACAACATTAACAGCAGCTATAACAAAGACATTACATGCAAGATATGGACTTGGAGAAGCAGTAGATTTTGAAAACATAGATAAAGCTCCAGAAGAAAGAGAAAGAGGAATTACAATATCAACAGCACACGTTGAGTACGAAACACCAAACAGACACTATGCACACGTTGACTGCCCAGGACATGCTGACTACGTTAAAAACATGATCACAGGAGCAGCACAAATGGATGGAGCGATACTTGTTTGTTCGGCAGTAGATGGACCAATGCCACAAACAAGAGAGCACATACTATTATCAAGACAAGTTGGTGTTCCATACATCGTAGTATTCTTAAACAAATGTGATATGGTAGATGACGAAGAGTTATTAGAACTTGTTGAAATGGAAATAAGAGACTTATTAAATCAATATGAGTTCCCAGGAGATGACACTCCAATAGTAAGAGGATCAGCTTTACAAGCGCTTAACGATCCAATGGGACCATGGGGAGACAAAATAGTAGAATTATTCGAGCAAATAGATGCATACATTCCAGAGCCAGAAAGAGATATAGACAAAACATTCCTAATGCCAGTAGAAGACGTATTCTCAATCACAGGAAGAGGAACAGTTGCAACTGGTAGAGTAGAAAGAGGAATCTTAAAAGTACAAGACGAAGTAGAAATAGTAGGACTTACAGATGAGCCAAGAAAAGTAGTAGTAACAGGAGTAGAAATGTTCAGAAAGTTATTAGATCAAGCGCAAGCTGGAGATAACATAGGAGCATTATTAAGAGGAGTTCAAAGAGACGAAATCGAAAGAGGACAAGTTCTTGCAAAACCAGGAACAATCAAACCTCACACTAAATTCAAAGCAGAGGTATACGTATTAAAGAAAGAAGAGGGAGGAAGACATACTCCATTCTTCGATGGATATAGACCACAATTCTACTTTAGAACAACAGACGTAACAGGAGCTATCAAACTTCCAGATGGAGTAGAGATGGTAATGCCTGGAGATAACATAACAATGACAGTAGAATTAATTACTCCAATAGCTATAGAAGAAGGATTAAGATTCGCTATCCGTGAGGGTGGAAGAACAGTAGGAGCAGGAGTAGTTGCTAGCATAATAGAATAGTAAAAAAGAAGGGGTTATCCCTTCTTTTTTTATGACATATATGAAATTATGTATTTTAGTAAGTTTTTGTTTTAATTCATAAAAAAATACGACAAAAAAATCAAAAATAACTTGCAATATAAAAACATTTAATATAAAATATAATAGTGTGTTTGCACAGTGCGATGATATAAAAGGTTGCTGGTATACCAGGTAATTTTTATTGAGTATGTTCGTATCTTAGAATCGGGCGACATGATACCAAGACTATGTTTCAAACTTAAAAAACAAAATACAACACACCCGGAGCAGTTTATCGGTATCGGTCGTACGTAAATTAGTATAGCGTGCGATGAAGGAGGGAAATAAAATGGCTAGTAATGAAAAAATAAGAATAAGATTAAAATCATATGATCACAAAATATTAGATCAATCTGCTGAAAAAATAGTTGAAACTGCTAAAAAAACTGGAGCTAAAGTTTCGGGTCCAATACCACTACCAACAGAAAAACAAGTGGTTACTATATTAAGAGCAGTTCACAAGTACAAAGATTCAAGAGAGCAGTTTGAAATAAGAACTCACAAAAGACTTATAGATATATCTAGTCCAACAGCTAAAACAGTTGATTCTCTAATGAGACTTGACTTACCTGCTGGTGTTGACATAGAAATAAAATTATAATATCAATAAGTACCTAAGATATGGATATATAAACCTTATCTTAGAATGATTGCCTTGATGCAATCCGCTGTAAGATTATAGGAGGTGTAAGAAGATGAAAGGAATTTTAGGGAAAAAAATAGGAATGACTCAAATATTCGATGAAGAGGGAAGAGTTATACCTGTTACTGTTATAGAAGCAGGTCCAGTGGTTGTAACTCAAGTTAAAACTGAAGAAGTTGATGGTTACAATGCTATAAAAGTTGGTTTTGAAGATGCTAAACCAAAAAGCTTAAACAAACCAGAAAAAGGACAATTCGAAAAGGCTGATTTACCTTACAAAAAATTCTTAAGAGAATTTAGAGTTGAAAATCCTCAAGAATATACAGTAGGTCAAGAAATAAAGGCAGATATATTTGCTGCTGGAGACAAAGTAGATGTTACGGGAACTTCTAAAGGTAAAGGATTCCAAGGACCTATCAAAAGACATGGTAAGAGCAGAGGACCTATGAGCCACGGTTCAAGATACCACAGAGGACCAGGATCTTTAGGAGCAGGAACTAGCCCAGGAAGAGTGTTCAAAGGTAAAAAATTAGCTGGACACATGGGAGTTGAAAGAGTAACTATTCAAAACTTAGAAGTAGTTAGAGTAGATGCTGAAAAGAACATCATATTAGTTAAAGGTGCTATACCAGGACCTAAAAAATCATTAGTAATGATAAAAGAAACGGTTAAAAATAAATAATTAATATTTAAGGTAGGAAAGGAGGATACAATATGCCAAAAGTAGCGGTATACAATATAAATGGTGAAGCGATTGATGAAATAGTATTATCTGAAAACGTGTTTGGCGCTGAAATAAACGAACATGTTTTATACGAGGTAGTAAAAAATCAATTAGCTAATAAAAGACAAGGTACTCAATCTGCTAAAACAAGAGCAGAAGTAAGAGGTGGAGGAAGAAAACCTTGGAGACAAAAAGGAACAGGAAGAGCTAGACATGGTAGTATAAGATCTCCACAATGGATAGGTGGAGGAGTTGTATTTGCTCCAAAACCAAGAGATTACAGATATACTTTACCTAAAAAAGTAAGACAACTAGCTATGAGAAGTGCTTTAAGTGCTAAAGTTAAAAATGGACAATTAATAGTTTTAGATTCATTAACTATGGAAGCTCCTAAAACTAAAGAGTTCGTTAAAATACTAAACAACCTTAAAGTTGATAAAAAAGCTTTAGTTGTTTTAGCTGAGAAAGATGAAAATGTTATAAAATCAGCAAACAACATTCAAGGAGTACAAACTGCTTTAACAAACACTATAAATGTATACGACATATTAAAACACGATATGTTCATAATAACTAAAGATGCTGTTAAAAAAGTGGAGGAGGTGTACGCATAATGACTAATCCACACGATATAATAATAAAGCCTGTTGTAACTGAGCAAAGTATGGCAGATATGGCTGAGAAAAAATACACTTTCATAGTTAGTAAAAAGGCTAATAAAACTGAAATAAGAAAAGCTGTGGAAACTATATTCGGTGTAAAAGTAGAAAAAGTTAATACTTTAAATTACAGCGGTAAAGTTAAGAGAATGGGTAAACACGAAGGAAGAACAGCAAGCTACAAAAAAGCTGTAGTTAAGTTAACAGCTGATAGCAAAGAAATAGAGTTCTTTCAAGGAGCTTAATTAATAAACGCATATAAAAAGGAGGGAAAACAGGATGGCAATTAAGAAGTTTAAACCGATTACTCCTAGTTTAAGACACATGACGGTTTTAGTTTCTGATGAAATAACAGCACATGAGCCAGAGAAATCATTACTTGTTACATTAAAGAAAAATGCTGGTAGAAATGCTCAAGGGAAAATAACTGTTCGCCACAGAGGTGGTGGAGCTAAGAGAAAATATAGATTAATAGACTTTAAGAGAGATAAAGATGGTATACCTGCTAAGGTTGCTACTATCGAGTATGATCCAAATAGATCAGCTAACATAGCGCTACTTCACTATGTAGATGGAGAAAAAAGATATATACTAGCTCCTAATGGATTAAAAGTAGGAAGCATGGTAGTATCAGGAGAAGAAGCGGATATAAAAGTAGGAAATGCTTTAAAATTAAAAGATATTCCTGTTGGTACATTAGTTCACAACATAGAAATGAAACCAGGAAAAGGTGGTCAATTAGTTAGATCAGCTGGAGCAGCTGCTCAATTAATGGCTAAAGAAGGAAAAAATGCTTTATTAAGATTACCATCAGGAGAAATGAGATATATAAACGCAAATTGTAAAGCTACAATAGGACAAGTTGGTAACTTAGAACATGAAAATGTTACTATAGGTAAAGCAGGAAGAAAGAGACATATGGGTATAAGACCTACAGTTAGAGGATCTGTTATGAACCCTAACGACCATCCACACGGAGGAGGAGAAGGTAGAGCTCCTATAGGAAGACCAACACCAGTTACTCCTTGGGGTAAACCAACTCTTGGACATAAGACTCGTAAGAAAAATAAAGCTTCTGATAAGATGATAGTTTCAAGAAGAAAGAAATAGATAACATCTAAAAACCTGGAAAGGAGGAATACAAATGGGAAGATCAACTAAGAAAGGACCTTTTATTCACGCTGGGCTTTTAAAGAAAATAGAGCAAATGAACGAAGCAAATGAAAAGAAAGTTATAAAAACTTGGTCAAGAGCGTCAACTATATTCCCTCAAATGGTAGGACACACAATAGCAGTTCATGATGGAAGAAAGCATGTTCCGGTTTATATAACAGAGGATATGGTAGGGCATAAATTAGGAGAATTTGTTCCTACAAGAACATTCAAAGGACATAAAGGCGACGAAAAAACTACAAAAAGAAAATAGTAGCTTAGGGAAGGAGGTAACCAACGTGGAAGCTAGAGCAATTGCTAAATACGTACGTGTAACACCAAGAAAAGCAGGACAAATAGCTGATCTTGTAAGAGGAAAAAATGTAAATGAGGCGTTAGCTATATTAAAATATACTCCAAGAGCAGCTGCGCCAATAGTTGCTAAAGTTATAAAATCTGCTATGGCTAATGCAGAAAACAATAAAAACATGGATCCAGATAAATTATATATTGCAGAGATATATGCTAACCAAGGACCTACAATGAAAAGATTTATGCCAAGAGCGATGGGTCGTGCTACTGCGATAAGAAAAAGAACGAGCCATATAGGAGTAGTATTAAAAGAAAGATAGGAGGGAAATAAATGGGACAAAAGGTTAATCCACACGGTCTGAGAGTTGGAATAATTAAAGATTGGGATTCTAGATGGTTTGCAAACAAAAAAGAATTCGCAAGCTTATTATTAGAGGACCACAGAGTTCGTAAGAGTTTAAAAGAAAAGCTATACACTGCTGGAGTATCTAAAATTGAAATAGAGAGAACGGCAAATAAAGTTAAAGTTAATCTATTCGTTGCTAAACCTGGAATGGTAATAGGAAAAGGTGGAGCTGGAATAGAAACACTAAAAAATGAATTAGAAAATATGACTAAGAAAAATGTAGTTGTAAATATAAATGAAGTTAAGAGCCCGGAAAAAGATGCTCAGTTAGTAGCAGAAAATATAGCATTAGCTATTGAAAGAAGGGTAGCTTTCAGAAGAGCTATGAAACAAGCTATTCAAAGAGCTATGAAAGCTGGAGCAAAAGGAATTAAAGTTGCAACTTCGGGTAGACTTGGTGGAGCGGAAATGGCTAGAACTGAAGGATACAGCGAAGGAAACGTGCCACTTCAAACATTAAGAGCAGATATAGACTATGGATTTGCTGAAGCAAACACTACTTACGGAAAAATCGGAGTAAAGGTTTGGATTTACCATGGAGAAGTACTTCCAACAAGAAATGAAAAAACTCCAAGAGTAGAAGAGCCAAAGAGAAGAGAAAGAAGAGACAATAAAAGAAGAGAAAATAGAAACTTTAAACCAAGAAGAGAAAAAAGAGAAGAGTAATACAGAGTTAAGGAAGGAGGAAGATACTCATGTTAATGCCTAAAAGAGTAAAACGTCGTAGAGTTCATAGAGGTAGAATGACAGGTCAGGCTCATAAAGGAAATAAAGTTACTTATGGAGAGTTCGGACTTGTTGCTTTAGAGCCAGCTTGGATAACTTCTAACCAAATAGAAGCTGCCAGAATTGCTATGACAAGATATATAAAAAGAGGGGGTAAGGTTTGGATAAAAATATTCCCTCACAAGCCTGTAACTAGAAAGCCAGCTGAAACACGTATGGGTGCTGGTAAAGGTTCACCAGAATACTGGGTAGCAGTAGTTAAGCCAGGAAGAGTAATGTTTGAACTTGCTGGTGTATCAGAAGAAAAAGCTAGAGAAGCTATGAGACTAGCTATGCATAAACTCCCTGTTAAATGTAAATTTGTAAAACGTGAAGAAATTGAAACAAAGGGTGGTGAAGCTGATGAAAGCTAAAGAATTAAGAGATATGACAAGTCAAGAATTAGGGCAAAAGCTAAATGAGCTAAAAGCTGAGCTATTCAACTTAAGATTCCAATTAGCTACAGGACAGCTTGAAAATACAGCTAGAGTAAAAGCTGTAAAGAAAAGTATAGCTAGAGTAAAAACCATCCTAAGAGAAAGAGAATTAAAGGAAGCTAGAGCTTAATACAGAAGGGAGGCTTTTAAATGGAAAGAGCAAGAAGAAAAGTAAGAATCGGTCGTGTAGTTAGTGACAAAATGGACAAAACTATAGTAGTTGCTGTAGAAGACTTTATTCGTCATCCTCTTTACTCAAAAGCAGTAAAAAGAACTAAAAAATATAAAGCTCACGACGAAAACAATGTGTGTAAAATAGGCGATAAAGTTAAAATAATGGAAACAAGACCTTTATCTAAAGATAAAAACTGGAGATTAGTTGAAATCATAGAGAAAGCTGATAAGTAAAAACGAAGGGAGGTATTACCATGATACAACAAGAAACACGTTTAAAAGTTGCGGATAACTCAGGAGCTAAGGAATTATTATGTATACGTGTTTTAGGAGGAAGTAAGAGAAAAGCTGGTAATATAGGTGACATTATAGTTGCTAGCGTTAAAAGTGCAACACCTGGTGGAGTTGTTAAAAAAGGTAAAGTTGTAAAAGCTGTAATAGTTAGATCAAAACAAGGTTTAAGACGTAAAGACGGAAGTTATATTCAGTTCGATGAAAATGCTGCAGTTATAATAAAAGATGACAAAACTCCTGTAGGAACTCGTATTTTCGGACCTGTTGCAAGAGAATTAAGAGAAAAAGACTTTATGAAAATAGTTTCACTTGCGCCAGAGGTATTATAATTAAGGAGGTGTACGAAATGCACGTTAAAAAAGGTGACACTGTTGTAGTTATAACGGGAAAAGACAAAGGAAAAAAAGGCAAAGTTTTAAAAGCAATGCCTAAAGAGCAAAGAGTAATAGTTGAAGGCGTGAACATGATAACAAAGCATCAAAAACCAAACGCAAAATCTCCTCAAGGAGGAATAATCAACAAAGAAGCGCCAATTCATGTTTCGAACGTTATGCTATTTGATCCAAAAGCAGGAAAAGGTGTAAGAGTAGGATACAAATTATTAGCTGATGGAACAAAAGTAAGAATATCTAAAAAGACCGGAGAAGAAATATAACGCAATGCAATATCGAAAGGAGGGACCAAAATGGCTTCAAGATTAGCTGAAAAATACAAAAAAGAAGTTGTGCCAGCTTTAATGCAAAAGTTTGGATATAAAAATATAATGCAAGTACCTAGATTAGAAAAAATAGTAATAAACATGGGACTTGGAGATGCTAAGGATAATCCAAAAGGATTAGAGCAAGCAGTTGAAGAGTTAACAATAATAAGTGGTCAAAAACCTGTAGTTACTAGAGCTAAAAAATCAGTAGCAAACTTCAAATTAAGAGAAGGTATGCCTGTTGGAGCTAAAGTAACTTTAAGAGGAGAAAAAATGTATCACTTTGCTGATAAATTAATGAATATATCTTTACCAAGGGTTAGAGACTTTGCAGGTGTAAAATCTAATTCTTTCGATGGAAGAGGAAATTATTCTTTAGGAATAAAAGAACAATTAATATTCCCTGAAATAGAGTACGATAAAGTTGATAAGATTCGTGGTATGGACATAATATTTGTAACTACTGCGAAAACTGATGAAGAAGCTCGTGAATTATTAAAGTTATTAGGAATGCCATTTAGTAAGTAAATAAGGAGGGACTCCAGTGGCTAGAAAAGCGATGATTGTTAAACAACAAAGAAAGCAAAAGTACAAAACTAGAGAATATACAAGATGTACTATATGTGGAAGACCGCATGCTGTTTTAAGAAAGTTCGGTATTTGCCGTATATGCTTTAGAGAATTAGCTTACAAAGGTCAAATACCTGGTGTTAAAAAAGCAAGTTGGTAGGATAAACGGAAGGAGGGTTTAAGCGATGACAATGACAGATCCAATTGCAGATATGCTAACTCGTATAAGAAATGCTAACATGGTTAAACATGAAACAGTTGACATACCTGCTTCAAATATAAAGAAGGAAATAGCTAGAATTCTTTTAGAAGAAGGATTCATAAAAGGATACGATGTTATAGAAGATGGAAAGCAAGGAATAATAAGAATTCAACTAAAGTACGGAAAAAATGGAGAAAGAGTAATAAGCGGTATAAAAAGAATATCAAAACCAGGAATGAGAGTTTATGCTGCTAAAGACGAAATACCAAGAGTTTTAAATGGATTAGGAATATCAATAATATCTACTTCAAAAGGTATATTAACTGACAAACAAGCGAGAAAAGAAAACACTGGTGGAGAAGTTATCTGCTACGTTTGGTAATAAATCACGCAAATGTAAGGAGGTGTAGGAATGTCAAGAATAGGTGTTAAACCAATTGAAATAGCTCAAGGTGTAGAGGTTAAAGTAGATTCAAACAATACGGTAACAGTAAAAGGACCTAAAGGAGAACTTACAAAACAATTTTCATCTGATATGAAAATAAGCGTTGAGGGAAATGTTGTAACAGTTGAAAGACCAACTAACAACAAAAAACATAAATCATTACACGGATTAACAAGAACTTTAATAGCTAACATGGTAGAAGGTGTTACTAAAGGATACGAGAAGAAACTAGAGCTTGTTGGTGTAGGTTATAGAGCACAAAAACAAGGAAAGAAACTAGTTATGAGTTTAGGATTCTCACATCCTGTTGAAATGGAAGATCCAGAAGGAATAACTGTAGAAGTTCCAAGTCAAACTGAGATTATAGTTAAAGGTATAGACAAACAATTAGTTGGTAACTATGCTGCTAAAATAAGAGCTTGGAGAGAGCCAGAGCCATACAAAGGTAAAGGTATTAAATATGCTGGTGAGGTTATAAGACGTAAGGAAGGTAAAACAGGTAAGAAATAGAAAGGAGTGAATCGAATTGTTCAAAAAGGTTAGCAAAAACGAAACTAGGCTAAAAAGACACAAAAGAGTTCGTAGAAAAGTTTTCGGAACACCTGAAAGACCTAGATTAAATGTGTTTAGAAGTAACAGCAACATCTATGCACAAATAATAGATGATGTAAATAGAACTACATTAGTTGCTGCATCTAGCCTAGAAAAAGAAGTAAAAGAGCAAGTAAAATCTACAGGAAACAAAGAAGCTGCTAGACTTGTAGGAAAACTTGTTGCTAAGAAAGCTTTAGAAAAAGGAATAGATAAAGTTGTATTTGACCGTGGTGGATACTTATATCATGGAAGAGTAAAAGAACTAGCTGAAGGTGCTAGAGAAGGCGGACTGAACTTTTAATAGAAGGAGGGAAATAAATGCTTCGTAAGCCTATAGATGCAAGACAACTTGATCTAAAAGAAAAAGTTGTTGAGATAAGACGTGTTACTAAAGTTGTTAAAGGTGGTAGAACATTCAGATTCTCAGCTTTAGTAGTTGTTGGAGATGAAAACGGACATGTTGGAATTGGTACTGGTAAGGCGATGGAAGTACCAGATGCAATTAAAAAAGCTATTGAAGATGCTAAGAAAAACCTTATACATGTACCAATAGTTGGTACTACAATTCCTCATCAAGTACAAGGACATTTTGGTGCGGGTAATGTTTTAATAATGCCAGCAAAAGAAGGTACAGGAGTTATCGCAGGAGGTCCTGTTCGTGCAGTTCTTGAATTAGCTGGATTAAAAGACGTTAGAGCAAAATCTATCGGAACAAACAATTCAAGAAACATGGTTAATGCTACTATAGAAGGTCTTAAAACTTTAAAAACTGCTGAAGAAATAGCTAAACTTAGAGGTAAAAAGGTAGAAGATCTTCTAGGTTAGGAGGGAAATGTAATGGCTACTTTAAAAATAAAGCTAAAAAGAAGCGTAATAGGAACTAACCCTAAACAAAGAAAAACTATACAAGCTCTTGGTTTAAGAAAAAGAGAGCAAGTAGTTGAGAAACCAGACAATCCTCAAATCAGAGGAATGATAGAAAAAGTAAGTCACTTAGTAGAAGTAATAGAAGGTTAATTTTCAAGATAAGGAGGTGTACTCATGAAGTTACATGAATTAAGACCTGCCGAAGGTGCTGTTAAAGAAAGAAAAAGATTAGGAAGAGGTACTGCAACTGGTCAAGGAAAAACTGCTGGACGTGGACAAAAAGGACAAGGAGCTCGTTCTGGTGGAGGAGTAAGACCAGGATTTGAAGGAGGACAAATGCCTCTATACAGAAGACTTCCTAAGAGAGGATTTAACAATCCATTCAAGAAAGTTTATTCACTAGTGAACATTGAAAAGTTAAATATATTCGAAGATGGTGCTGATGTAACTCCAGAAATCTTAAAAGAAAAAGGAATAATAAGAAAAATTGAGAAAGACGGAGTTAAGATATTAGGAGAAGGTAACTTAGAGAGAAAATTAAACATAAAAGCTCATAAGTTTACTAAATCAGCTACTGAAAAAATAGAGGCTGCTGGAGGAAAGGCAGAGGTGATCTAAGGTGATTACTACCTTAAAGAATGCTTGGAAAATTCATGATCTAAGAAAAAGAGCGTTATATACGTTGTTAATGCTTGTTGTGTTTAGGATTGGATCATCTGTGCCTGTTCCTGGAATTGATATAGATATCATAAAGAAGGTAGTAGACCAGGCAGGTCTTCTTTCCTTCTATGATATGGTTGCTGGAGGAGCATTTAGTAATTTTACAATATTTGCACTAAGTATAACTCCATACATTACAGCATCAATAGTAATACAGCTTTTAACATTTGCAATTCCAAGCCTAGAAGAATTATCTAAATCAGGAGAAGACGGAAGAAAGAAAATAACTCAATATACAAGATTGACAACTATAGCTCTTGCACTTTTGCAATCAACAGCTATAAGTGTAGGATTGTTTAATAACGCTTTGATATCTAAAGATGCTTTTTCAGTTACAGTAGTAGTGTTGACTTTAACTGCCGGTACTACGTTTTTAATGTGGTTAGGAGAACAGATAACTGAAAAAGGCATAGGGAACGGAATTTCGCTAATAATATTTGTAGGTATAATATCTAGATTGCCAGGTTCTGTTATAAATACTTATAGACTTGTAAGAGAAAAACAGATAAACATAATACAGCTGATAATATTTGGTGCTATTGGATTAGCTATAGTAGTTTCTGTAATTGCAATAACTCAAGCTACTAGAAAAATTCCAGTTCAATACGCTAAGAAAGTTGTAGGAAGAACGGTGTATGGAGGACAAAGTACTCATATACCTATGAAGGTAAATCAAGCAGGTGTTATACCAGTAATATTTGCATCATCTATGTTAGTTTTCCCACAGACTTTAACACTTTTCTTTAAGGGAAACTATCAAAATTTTATAAATAAATGGTTATCACCATCTGGAGATCCTGGAATTTGGATATACATGGCACTTGAAGTGATACTTATAATATTCTTTGCTTATTTTTATACATCCATTACTTTTAACGTAAAAGAGATTTCAGACAATATGAAAAACAGCGGTGGATTTATACCAGGAATAAGACCAGGAAGATCTACAGAAGAGTACTTAAACAAAATTCTTATGAGGCTAACTTTAGCAGGAGCAGTATTCCTTGCTTTAATAGCAGTGCTACCAATGTTTGTATTTAGATTCACTACTATTCCATTTGGATTAGGAGGAACTGGATTACTTATAGTAGTTGGGGTTGCACTTGAAACTATGAAGCAAGTTGAAGCTAAAATGGTAGTAAGACATTACCAAGGCTTCTTAAAATAAAATTACCCAGGAGATGATTTGATGAGACTTATATTACTCGGACCTCCTGGAGCTGGAAAAGGAACACAAGCTTCAGGTATAGTTGAAAAATATAAAATACCTCATATATCTACAGGAGATATATTTAGAAAAAATATAAAAGAGGGAACTGAGCTTGGGAAAAAGGCAAAAGAATACATGGATAAAGGATTATTAGTTCCAGATGATCTTGTTGTAGAAATAGTAAAATCAAGACTTACAGAAGAAGATTGCAAAAGTGGATTCTTACTAGATGGATTTCCAAGAACTGTAGTGCAAGCTGAAGCCTTAGATCAAGTTTTAGAGCAAATGAATATGAGCTTAGACAAAGTAATCAATATTCAAGTAGACATGGATATATTAGTTAAAAGAGCGGTAGGAAGAAGAATCTGTAAAAGCTGTTCAGCTACATTCCATGTAGAATTTAATCCTCCAAAACTTGAAGGCAAATGTGATGTTTGCGGCGGAGAGTTATATCAAAGAGCAGATGACAATGAAGAGACGGTGTCTAAGAGAATAGAAGTTTATTTAAATGAAACAAAACCTTTAACAGATTATTATTCTAAAAAAGGTATACTTCTTAATATAAATGGAGAACAATCAATAGACAAAGTTTTTGAAGATATTGTTGCTGCTTTAGGAAGTGTAGAATAATGATTATAATAAAGTCTAGTAGCGAAATTCAGCTTATGAGAGAAGCAGGTCAGATAGTAGCTAAAACTCATGAAGCATTGAAAAAATTTATAAGACCGGGCATTACAACAAAAGAATTAGATGAAATAGCAGAAGAAACTATAAGAAAGCTAAATGCAATACCTTCCTTTAAGGGATATAGTGGATATCCTGCATCAATATGTGCTTCAGTAAATGAGGAAGTTGTACATGGAATACCAGGAAATAGAGTCTTAAAAGAAGGGGATATAATAAGCATTGATGTAGGAGCTTTCTATAAAGGATACCACGGTGATGCAGCAAAAACATATCCTGTTGGCCAAATATCAGATGAAGATAAAAAACTTATAGAAGTTACAAGAAGTAGTTTTTATGAGGGTATAAAATTTGCAAAGGTAGGATATAGACTTTCAGATATATCTTATGCAATTCAAAGTTATGTTGAGGCCAATGGATTTTCGGTTGTAAGAGATTTTGTAGGACATGGGATAGGATCAGATTTACATGAAGACCCTCAAATTCCTAACTATGGACCACAAGGTAAAGGGGTAAGACTCCAAGAAGGAATGGTTTTAGCTATAGAACCAATGGTTAACGCTGGATCTTACCATGTTAAAATATTAAAAGATGGATGGACCTCTGTTACAGTAGATGGTAAAAAGTCAGCTCACTATGAGCATACCATAGCTATAACTGGAGATGAGCCGTTAATATTAACGTCTCTTTAATCCAGTAAAAGAGGTGAAACTAGTGGAAATTAGTGATATAAATATAGGTCAGGTGGTTATATCAAAAGCTGGAAGAGACAAAGGCAGATATTTCTTTGTCGTAAAACTAGTAGATGATGAATATCTATTAGTTGCAGATGGCGATCTAAGAAAAATAGAAAAGCCAAAGCTAAAAAAAATAAGACACCTGAAAAAAACTAATAAAATGTCTCAAGATTTAAAAGAAGCAATATTACAAAACAAACAGATTAACAATGCTTTTTTAAGAAGTGAGCTGAAGCGATTAAGTTTAAAAGCTTAATTTGCAGATTGGAGGTTTGGTTACTTAATGGCCAAAAAAGATGTCATAGAGCTAGAAGGTACGGTTGTAGAAGCTCTACCAAATGCTATGTTTAAAGTTAAACTAGAAAATGGACATGAGATATTATGCCATATATCAGGAAAACTTAGAATGAATTTTATAAGAATACTTGAAGGTGACAAAGTAAATGTAGAACTTTCACCTTATGATTTAGCAAGAGGAAGGATTACTTGGCGAAAGAAGTAGTCTAAGGAGGGATATTAATGAAGGTTAGACCATCTGTAAAGCCTATATGTGAAAAATGCAAAATAATCAAGAGAAAAGGAAAAGTAATGGTTATTTGCGAAAATCCAAAACACAAGCAAAAGCAAGGATAATATAGGGCTAGTAATTTAATATTTAATATATTATAATATTAAATTGTGGTAAAAAGAGCTTAAAATTAGACAAACTAAGCCTTCGGAATATGATTATAAAACTTTTTAGAAGCTTTTGTTAACTTACAGTTTAGGAGGTGTAAAAGCATGGCGAGAATAGCCGGAGTTGACTTACCAAGAGATAAAAGAGTAGAAATAGGCCTAACTTATATATATGGTATAGGTAGAAAGACTTCTCAACAAATATTAAGCAAAGCAAACATTAATCCAGATACAAGAATAAAAGACTTAACAGAAGAAGAAGTTAATACTCTAAGAAAAATAATAGATGTAGAGTACTTAGTAGAGGGAGATCTAAGAAGAGAAATAGCTCTAAACATAAAAAGATTAAGAGATATAAAATGTTACAGAGGAATTCGTCATATGAAAGGTCTTCCTGTAAGAGGTCAAAGAACTAAGACAAATGCTAGAACTAGAAAAGGTCCTAGAAAAACTGTATCTCGTAAGAAGAAAAAATAATTTGTAAGTAAGGAGGGAAGATAAATGGCTAAACCTAAAAATAAGGCTACTCGTGTTAAGAGAAGAGAGCGTAAAAATATAGAGCGTGGTCATGTTCATATTCAATCGACTTTCAACAATACAATAGTTACAATAACTGACGTTAATGGAAATACAATTTCATGGGCAAGTGCGGGTCAGTTAGGATTTAAAGGTTCGAGAAAATCTACTCCATTTGCAGCTCAAGTTGCGTCTGAAACTGCAGCAAAATCAGCTATGGAGCATGGATTAAGAACAGTAGAAGTATTTGTTAAAGGACCAGGAGCAGGTCGTGAAGCAGCTATAAGATCTCTTCAAGTAGCAGGACTTGAGGTTACAACAATAAAAGATGTTACTCCAGTACCACACAATGGTTGTAGACCACCAAAGAGAAGAAGAGTGTAATTTAATAGTAGGAGGTGTATTAAAGCATGGCAAGATATACAGGTGCAGTATGTAGACTTTGCCGTAGAGAGGGAATGAAATTATTCCTTAAAGGAGATAGATGCTATACAGATAAATGTGCTGTAAGCAGAAGAAACTACGCTCCAGGACAACACGGACAAAATAGAAAAAAATTATCTAACTATGGTACTCAGTTAAGAGAAAAACAAAAAGTTAAGAGAATATATGGAGTTTTAGAAACTCAATTCAGAAATTTATATGAAAGAGCAGAAAAAATGCCAGGAATAACAGGGGAAAATTTACTTAGCCTGTTAGAAAGAAGATTAGACAATGTTGTTTACAGAATGGGACTTGCATCATCAAGAAAAGAAGCTAGACAATTAGTTAGACATGGTCATTTCACTTTAAATGGAAATAAAGTAGATATACCATCACTAATAGTTGATCTAGGAGATGTTATCCAAGTTAAAGAAAGATCAAGATCTTCAAGCAAATTCAAAGGATTAGTACAAGATACTACTAAAACAGCTCCGAAATGGATAGAAATGAATCTAGAAAACATGACAGGAAAAATAGTTGCACTTCCAACTAGAGAAGATATAGATCTTCACATAGAAGAGCATCAAATAGTAGAGCTTTACTCTAAATAGTAGACTCAGCTTTGACAAAGAATTAGTTGCCCTCAGTGGATTAATAAACTTTAAGGAGGGTTTTATTAATGATAGAAATAGAAAAGCCAAAAATAGAAATAGTAGAAATAAGCGAAGACAACAAATACGGAAAGTTTGTTATAGAACCTCTAGAAAGAGGCTATGGGATAACTTTAGGAAATGCTTTAAGAAGAGTTTTATTGTCTTCTCTTCCTGGTGTAGCTGTAAAATCTATTAAGATAGATGGAGTTTTACATGAGTTTTCAACTATACCAGGAGTAAAGGAAGATGTTACAGAGATAATACTTTCTTTAAAAGAGTTATCTGCTAAGATAAATGGAGAAGGGCCAAGAACTCTAAAAATACAAGCACAAGGTGAAGGCATAATAACAGGTAAGGATATATTATGCCCACCTGATGTAGAAATATTAAGCAAAGATTTACACATAGCGACTTTAGACAAAGATGCTAAAGTTTATATGGAAATAACTATAGACAAAGGAAGAGGATACGTTCCAGCTGAAAACAATAAAACATACGATATGCCTATAGGAGTAATACCAGTAGATTCTATATATACTCCTGTAGAAAAAGTTAGCTATAGAGTTGAAAATACTAGAGTAGGTCAGGTAACAGACTATGACAAGCTAATACTTGAAGTATGGACAAATGGAAGCGTTAATCCTCAAGAAGGGATATCTTTAGGAGCTAAGATTTTAGTTGAACATTTAAATCTATTCATAGATTTAACTCAACATGTAAGCAATGTTGAAATAATGGTTGAAAAAGAAGAAGATAAGAAAGAAAAAGTTCTAGAAATGACAATAGAAGAACTAGATCTTTCAGTTAGATCTTACAACTGTCTAAAAAGAGCGGGAATAAACACAGTTGAAGAATTAACTAATAAAACAGAAGAAGAAATGATGAAAGTAAGAAATCTTGGCAAAAAGTCCCTAGAAGAAGTTATCCAAAAATTAGAAGAACTAGGCTTAGGTCTTAAGCCTTCTGAAGAATAGCAGGCAGAAAAGGAGGGATAGGCATGGCTGTATATCGTAAACTTGGTCGTGTAACTGCTCATAGAAATATGATGCTTAGAAACCTAGTTACAGATTTACTTAGAAATGGAAGAATAGAAACAACAACTACAAGAGCAAAAGAAACTCGTAGAATGGCTGAGAAAATGGTAACTCTAGCTAAAAGAGGAGATCTTCACGCTAGACGTCAGGCATTAGCTTATATATTAGATGAAAGTGTTGTTACTAAGTTATTTGAAGAAATAGCTCCTAAATACAAAGAGAGAAATGGTGGATACACTAGAATAGTAAAAGTTGGTCCTAGAAGAGGCGATGGAGCAGAAATGTCTATAATAGAATTAGTGTAAAACTTACGGGAATTGAGCAAACTGCTTAATTCCCTTTTACTATATATACTTATATATTTTTCTTTTAAAAATACCTTTATTTTTATATAATATTTAAGGAATGAAAAAACATTAAGAGAGGTATTTTTATGGATAACATAATACAGGTAAAAGATGTAGTTTATGAATATTCTCAAGAAGAAAATAGTTTAAAAGCTTTAGACAATGTAAACTTAGATATAAAAAAAGGAGAATTTGTAGCAATAATAGGGCACAATGGTTCAGGGAAATCAACACTTGCAAAACACTTAAATGCTATATTAAAGCCTAAACATGGAAATGTTATAGTCGCAGGGATAAACACAAAAGATGAAGACAAGCTATGGCAAATAAGGCAAAGTGCAGGAATGATATTTCAAAACCCTGATAATCAAATCGTAGCAACTGTAGTAGAAGAAGATGTTGCATTTGGACCAGAAAATTTAGGAATAGATCCTGAAGAAATAAAAATAAGAGTAGAAAACTCACTAAAAGCTGTAGATATGTATGAATTTAGAAATAAAGCTCCACATTTGCTTTCAGGAGGCCAAAAGCAAAGAGTTGCTATAGCTGGAATAATAGCTATGAAGCCAGATTGCATAATACTAGATGAAGCAACAGCTATGCTTGATCCATCAGGAAGAAAAGAGGTTATGGAAACTATAACTAAATTGAATAAAGAAGAAAAAATTACAATAATCCATATAACTCACTTTATGGAAGAAGCAGTAGAAGCAGACAAAGTTATAGTTATGGAAAACGGAAGAATTGTTATGCATGGGAAACCAAGAGAGATATTTGTTCAAGTAGATAAACTTAAAAAACTAAGACTAGATGTTCCGAGCATGACAGAGCTTGCATATGAACTTAAAAAATCAGGATTAAATATAGACAAAGATATATTAACGGTAGATGAGATGGTGATCAATTTATGTCAATATCAATAAAAAACCTCAAACATGTGTATAATCAAAATACACCATTTGAAAGTTTAGCATTAGATGATATAAATCTAGAAATACAAAGCGGAGAATTAGTTGGGCTTATAGGCCATACAGGATCAGGAAAATCTACTCTTATACAGCATCTAAATGGTATACTAAAACCAACAAGTGGTAAAATTTTCATAGATGATGTAGATATAACAGATGAAAATA
The DNA here is from genome assembly GCA_001584565.1 of Alkalithermobacter thermoalcaliphilus JW-YL-7 = DSM 7308. Lineage (GTDB taxonomy): Bacteria > Bacillota > Clostridia > Peptostreptococcales > Peptostreptococcaceae > Alkalithermobacter > Alkalithermobacter thermoalcaliphilus. The sequence continues at coordinate 76,309 of LSFY01000001.1, forward strand.
TAAGCTTATCTAATATAAGAAAAAAAGTAGGAGTAGTATTTCAATATCCAGAGTATCAGTTATTTGAGGAAACTGTATATAAAGATATAGCATTTGGTCCTTCGAATTTGGGACTTAGTGAAGATGAAATAAATAAAAGAGTTATAGAAGCTATGAAACTAGTAGGACTTAATTATGAACAAATAAAAGATAGATCACCTTTTGAACTTTCAGGAGGCCAAAAAAGAAGAGTTGCTATAGCTGGCGTATTAGCTATGAAACCTAAAATACTTGTACTAGATGAACCAACTGCAGGCCTTGATCCAAAAGGAAGAGATGAAATATTAAGTCAAATAAAAGATTTGCACAAAAATGAAAAAATGACAATCATATTGTCTTCTCATAGTATGGAAGATATGGCTAAAATAGCAACTAAAATAGTAGTTATGGCAAAAGGTAAAGTTTATATGCAAGGAAAAGCTAAAGAAGTTTTTATGCAAGCTGATAAACTAAAGAGTGTAGGACTTGATGTTCCTCTTGTTTGTGATTTAGTTAAAAAATTAAGACAAAATGGATTTAATATAAGAGAGGATATAATTACTATACAAGAAGCTAAAGAGGAAATAATAAAGTACATGAGAGGTAAAAAAATATGATAAAAGACATAACAATTGGTCAGTATTACCCTACAAATTCAATAGTTCATAAATTAGATCCAAGAGTTAAGATAATAGGAACTTTTTTATTTATGATTTCTTTGTTTATCATAAATAGTTTTAGAACATATATATGGGTTTTAATGTTTTTAATATTTTCTTTAAGGTTATCTAAAATACCTGTTAGATATGTACTAAAAGGATTAAGACCTCTTTTATTTATTCTTATATTTACGCTAGTTATAAATGCATTTATGACACCAGGAGAAGTAATATATTCTATAAAAACAGTTACAATAACAAAAGAAGGATTAACACAAGGAGTATTCATGGTCATAAGGCTTATATTTTTAATAACAGGAACTTCTTTGCTTACACTAGCTACATCTCCAATAGAGCTTACAGATGGAATAGAAAAACTTCTTGATCCATTCAAGAAAATAAAAGTTCCTTCTCATGAACTTGCTATGATGATGACAATAGCATTAAGATTTATACCTACGCTTTTAGATGAGACAGATAAAATAATGAAAGCGCAGATGGCTAGAGGGGCAGATTTTGAGAGCAAGAATTTTTTAAATAGAGCAAAGAGTCTAATACCGCTTTTAGTACCACTATTTATAAGCTCATTTAGAAGAGCAGATGAACTTGCTATGGCTATGGAGGCTAGATGTTATAGAGGTGGAGAAAATCGAACAAAAATGAAACAAATTAAATTAGGCAAAAAAGATTATATCGCATTTTCTATTCTTGCTTTATATTTTATAATTGTAATAGCATTTCAACTTAGGTGGTAAAAATGATAAATGTAAGACTTACAATACAGTACGATGGAACAAACTATGCTGGCTGGCAAAGGCAAAAAAACGCAGTAAGTATACAACAAATAATAGAAGAAGCTATATTTAGTATAACAAAAGAAAAAGTAAACTTAATTTCATCTGGAAGAACAGATAGTGGAGTTCATGCATTAGAACAAGTAGCAAACTTTCTAACAAATACTAAAATTCCTTTAAAAAGTATTCCTAAAGCTATAAATTCTAAATTGCCTCCTGATATAAGGATAATTTCAGCTGATGAGGTTTCGCTAGATTTTCACTCTAGATACAGTGCGATAAAGAAACGATATAAGTACATTATGACAAACTTTAGTTTTGAAATGCCTTTATATAGAAACTATGCATATAATATTCCGTATAAGTTAGATATTGAAAAGATGAAACAACAAGCTAAATCCTTAATAGGAACACACGATTTTGTAGGGTTTATGGGTAGTGGTTCATCTGTAAAAGATACAGTTAGAACAATTTATGATATTGATCTATACAAGAAAGATGACTTTATAATTTTAGAAGTAGAAGGAAATGGTTTTTTATATAATATGGTCAGAATAATTGTAGGAACACTAGTAGATATAGGACGAGGAAAAATTAATGAAGACTTAACCTTAATAATAGAATCTAAAGATAGAAACAAAGCTGGACATACTGCACCAGCTAAGGGTTTGTTTTTGAAAAAAGTATATTATTAGCTTGACACACCCGGCTCTATGTATTAAACTATATAAGAATGCGTATGTTGATAAGTCCACTAGCCCCGGACTTTATATACACGGTATAAACTTTAAGAATTGAGTAAGGAGGGAAAAGTAATGAAATCATATATAGCAAAGCCAAATGAAGTTCAAAGAAAATGGTATATCATTGATGCTGAAGGAAAGACTTTAGGTCGTTTAGCAAGTGAAGTTGCAAAAATATTAAGAGGAAAACACAAGCCAACATTTACACCACATGTAGATGGTGGAGACTTTGTTATTGTTGTTAATGCAGCAAAAGTTAAATTAACAGGAAAGAAATTAGATCAAAAATTATACAGATATCACACTGGATACGTAGGAAACCTAGTAGAAATACCATACAGAAGACTTTTAGCTGAAAAACCTGAAGAAGTTATAAGACATGCTGTAAGTGGTATGCTTTGCAAAAACAAACTAAGAAAAAGAATGATGACAAGATTAAGAGTATTTGCAGGATCAGAACATACTCATGAAGCTCAAAAACCAGAAGTATTAGATATATAATTGTTACTTATCTTGAAAGGAGGATATACTCATGGAAAAAGTTCAATATTACGGAACAGGTAGAAGAAAAAGCTCAGTAGCATGTGTTAGATTAATCCCTGGAGAAGGAAATGTAATAATAAATGGAAGATTTTTAGATGAATACTTCAACTACGAAACTTTAAAAAGAGAAGTTATGCAACCTCTTGTACTTACAGAAACAGCAGGAAAATATGATGTTATAGTTAAGGTTCAAGGTGGAGGTTTTACAGGACAAGCAGGAGCTATAAGACATGGTATCTCTAGAGCTTTACTTAAAGTAGATGCAGAGTTAAGACCTACTTTAAAGAAAGCAGGATTCTTAACTAGAGATCCAAGAATGAAAGAAAGAAAGAAATACGGATTAAAAGCAGCAAGAAGAGCTCCACAATTCTCAAAGAGATAATATGCAAAAAAGACTCTGGAATATTCCAGAGTCTTTTTTCATATATTCATAACAGCCGATCAGATTTTAGATTGACAAACTTTGTTTCTAAAGTTTGGCTTGGGGGGAGGAGAATGATTATATTTATTAATAAAAAATTTATATATGGAATATTTGCATTTATATTATTATTATGTTTAAGTATATATTTAGTAAATGACAATACATCAAAAGTAAGTACAAATATGCCTGTTACAAACAAAGTTATAATATTAGATGCAGGTCATGGAGATTTAGACACAGGGGCTGTTGGAGAGAACAATACATTTGAAAAAGATATAAATTTACAAATAGTATTAAAATTAAGGACTTTACTAGAAGAAAGTGGAGCATTAGTTATATTAACTAGAGAAAAAGACCAAAGATTATATGATAAAGCACAGACAATAAGAGAAAAGTATCTAGAAGACTTGAGAAATAGAAAGCAACTAATAAAAGACTCTAAAGCAGATTTATTAATATCTATACATTTGAACAGTTTTCCACAAAAAAAGTATTATGGAGCACAAGTTTTTTATCCAAAATCAGATAAAAAAAGCAAGGAAATAGCACAGTTTATACAAGAAGAGTTAAGGCGAGTATTAGATAAAGAGAATAAAAGAAATATAAAACCTAGAGATAATATATATTTGTTAGAAAATAATAATATACCATCAGTTCTTATAGAGTGTGGCTTTTTATCAAATGAACGAGAAGCTGAGCTTTTAAAAACAGATAGTTATCAAGATAAAATAGCATGGGCTATATATATAGGAATACAAAAATATTTTAGCTCCATAGAATAGAGTGTTCATTAAAATATCGAGCAAAGTCTTCCTTTAAAAGATTAAAGGAAGACTTTATTTTTCAGAAAAATAATAAAATTTAAAATATAACTTTAGAAAAAGATAAAAAAACAAAAAAAAATTTCGCCAGGCAATTGTTTTCTTCGACAAAATATGATATTATATAAAAGCTGAGATGAAAACGTTACAAATATAAATAAATATTAAAAAGGAGAGAAGAAAATGGAAAGGTTAATAAGTTTTCTAGGTATATTTATCTTACTTGGTTGCTGTTATTTAGTATCAGAGAACAAAAAGAAAATCGACTTTAAACTAGTAACGATAGGAATATTAATGCAAGTAATATTTGCATTTGTAATCTTAAAAACTAAGATAGGACAAGCGATATTCCAAAAATTATCAGACATAATAACTGCACTATTAGACTTTAGTGGACACGGAGCAGAGTTTTTATTTGGAAACTTAGTAAATGTTGAAGCTGTTGGTTTTATATTTGCATTTAAAGTATTACCAACTATAATATTCTTCTCAGCATTTATGGCGGTATTATATCACTTAGGAGTTATGCAGTTTATAATTAAACATATAGCAGGCGTTATGGCTAAATTTATGGGAACTTCTGGAGCTGAATCTTTATCATCAGCTGCTAATATATTCGTTGGACAAACAGAAGCTCCACTTGTTATAAAGCCTTACATTGAGAAAATGACAAGATCAGAACTAGCTGCAGTAATGGTAGGAGGTATGGCTACTGTTGCTGGAGGAGTTATGGCAGGATACGTTGGAATGGGAGTTAGTGCAGGACACTTACTTGCTGCATCGGTAATGTCTGCTCCAGCTGCTTTAGTTGCTGCTAAAATAATAGTTCCAGAAACTGAAGAACCTGTTACTAAAGGTGAAGTTAAGTTTGAAATAGAAAAGATAGATGCTAACATAATAGATGCAGCTGCTAGAGGTGCATCAGAAGGACTTCAACTTGCATTAAATGTTGCAGCTATGCTTTTAGCTTTTGTTTCTTTGATAGCTATGATAAATGTAGGATTTGAATCTATAGGAAATCTTGTAGGAATACAAGGATTAACTTTAGAAAATATCTTAGGATATTTATTTGCACCATTTGCATTTGTTATGGGAGTACCAACTCAAGATATAGTTACTGCAGGTTCTTTACTTGGACAAAAAACAGTTATAAACGAGTTTGTTGCCTATGCACAGTTAGCTGATCATATAGCAAATGGAACATTGCTTCCAAGAACAATAGTAATACTAACTTATGCATTATGTGGATTTGCTAACTTTGCTTCTATAGCTATACAAGTAGGTGGAATAGGATCATTAGCTCCAAATAGAAGAAAGGATTTAGCTCAATTAGGAGTTAAAGCTTTAATTGGAGGTACTGTTGCTGCGTTCTTAACAGCTACAATAGCAGGTATGTTAATATAGTATATTAAATTAACTATCTAGAGGATAGACTTTAAAGTCTATCCTTTTTGTATTTAAAGATATAAGAGAATGTCAAGAATGTATAATTGCTAATATAATATGGGCACAAAATACAACAAAAAAATATTTAAAAATATATTGACACAAAACTTTATGCATGATATATTATTACACGTGCCAGACACAAAAGAATATGCGGGTGTAGCTCAGTGGTAGAGTTCCGGCCTTCCAAGCCGGCTGCGAGGGTTCGATCCCCTTCACCCGCTCCAAAAAATAACAACAAAAAAATGTTGACTTAAACAATGAAAGATGATATATTATTACTTGTCGCTAAGACAAGCAAAGATGAACTTTGAAAATTAAACAGCAGGTAATTAAGCCAGTTACTAAATATATAAAGTTATATTTGAGAGTTTGATCCTGGCTCAGGATGAACGCTGGCGGCGTGCCTAACACATGCAAGTCGAGCGGAGGCAATGCTTAACATTGAGTATTTATCTAAAAAAGGTTATCATCTAGCCGCGTCAAGCACGCGATAGCGAGCTTCACGCAAAATAAAGCATAACACATGATGAGTATTGAATGTTAAGTATTGCCTCAGCGGCGGACGGGTGAGTAACGCGTGGGTAACCTGCCCTGTACACTTGGATAACACACCGAAAGGTGTGCTAATACAAGATGATATCAAAGGAAGGCATCTTCTTTTGATCAAAGCTTTTGCGGTACAGGATGGGCCCGCGTCCCATTAGTTAGTTGGTGGGGTAACGGCCTACCAAGGCGACGATGGGTAGCCGACCTGAGAGGGTGATCGGCCACACTGGAACTGAGACACGGTCCAGACTCCTACGGGAGGCAGCAGTGGGGAATATTGCACAATGGGCGAAAGCCTGATGCAGCAACGCCGCGTGAACGATGAAGGCCTTCGGGTCGTAAAGTTCTGTCCTTGAGGAAGAATTCTGACGGTACTCAAGGAGGAAGCCCCGGCTAACTACGTGCCAGCAGCCGCGGTAATACGTAGGGGGCTAGCGTTATCCGGAATTACTGGGCGTAAAGGGTGCGTAGGCGGCCCTTCAAGTCAGAGGTGAAAGGCTACGGCTCAACCGTAGTAAGCCTTTGAAACTGTTGGGCTTGAGTGCAGGAGAGGAGAGTGGAATTCCCGGTGTAGCGGTGAAATGCGTAGATATTGGGAGGAACACCAGTTGCGAAGGCGGCTCTCTGGACTGCAACTGACGCTGAGGCACGAAAGCGTGGGGAGCAAACAGGATTAGATACCCTGGTAGTCCACGCCGTAAACGATGAGTGCTAGGTGTCGGGAGTTACCCCTCTCGGTGCCGTAGTTAACGCATTAAGCACTCCGCCTGGGGAGTACGCTCGCAAGAGTGAAACTCAAAGGAATTGACGGGGACCCGCACAAGCAGCGGAGCATGTGGTTTAATTCGAAGCAACGCGAAGAACCTTACCTAGGCTTGACATCCCTTAGGCAGCTCCTTAATCGGAGTCTTCCCTTCGGGGACTGAGGTGACAGGTGGTGCATGGTTGTCGTCAGCTCGTGTCGTGAGATGTTGGGTTAAGTCCCGCAACGAGCGCAACCCTTACTTTTAGTTGCCAGCATTAAGTTGGGCACTCTAAAGGGACTGCCGAGGATAACTCGGAGGAAGGTGGGGATGACGTCAAATCATCATGCCCCTTATGCCTAGGGCTACACACGTGCTACAATGGCCAGTACAGAGGGCTGCAAGGTCGTGAGGCTGAGCTAATCCCTTAAAGCTGGTCTCAGTTCGGATTGCAGGCTGAAACTCGCCTGCATGAAGCTGGAGTTGCTAGTAATCGCGGATCAGAATGCCGCGGTGAATACGTTCCCGGGTCTTGTACACACCGCCCGTCACACCATGGGAGTCGGGGGCACCCGAAGTCAGCTACCTAACCGCAAGGAGGGGGCTGCCGAAGGTGAAATCGATGACTGGGGTGAAGTCGTAACAAGGTAGCCGTATCGGAAGGTGCGGCTGGATCACCTCCTTTCTAAGGAGTTTTACCTGCTGTTTGATTTTGAGAGTTTAGCACTTAGTTAAACTGCACTAGCACTTTGAGCAACGGAAATCTTTGATTTCGTTGGCGATGTGCTTTAGCACTTTGAAAATTGCATAGCATTATAGCTGGTCAAGTTATTAAGGGCGCAGGGCGGATGCCTTGGCACCAAGAGCCGATGAAGGACGTGGTAAGCTGCGATAAGCTTCGGGGAGGTGCAAGCAACCTTTGATCCGGAGATTTCCGAATGGGAAAACCCACCTAGAGTAATGTCTAGGTATCCTTAGATGAATACATAGTCTAAGGAGGGGAACCAGGGGAACTGAAACATCTAAGTACCCTGAGGAAGAGAAAGAAAATTCGATTCCCTAAGTAGCGGCGAGCGAAAGGGGATTAGCCCAAACCTATAAAGCTTCGCTTTGTAGGGGTTGCGGATATGCTCTTTAGAAAGTTAGTAGTGTAGTCGAAGAGGTTTGGAAAGGCCCACCACAGAAGGTAACAGTCCTGTAGATTAAACACGAAACCTTTTGAGCATACTCCAGAGTACCACGGGACACGTGAAACCCTGTGGGAAGCAGGGGGGACCACCCCCCAAGGCTAAATACTACTTGGTGACCGATAGCGCATAGTACCGTGAGGGAAAGGTGAAAAGAACCCCGGGAGGGGAGTGAAATAGAACCTGAAACCCTGTGCCTACAAGCTGTGGAAGCACATTTTTAGTGTGACCGCGTACTTTTTGTAGAACGGGCCAACGAGTTACGGTAAGTAGCAAGGTTAAGGACTTAAGGTCTGGAGCCGCAGCGAAAGCGAGTCTTAAATGGGCGTTTTAGTTACTTGCCGTAGACCCGAAACCAGGCGACCTACCCATGGACAGGATGAAGCGAAAGTAAAATTTCGTGGAGGTCCGAACCCACGCACGTTGAAAAGTGCGGGGATGAGCTGTGGGTAGCGGTGAAATTCCAATCGAGCTTGGAGATAGCTGGTTCTCCCCGAAATAGCTTTAGGGCTAGCCTCGAGCTTAGAGAAAAGGAGGTAGAGCACTGACTGTCCTAGGGGCCCTTTGGGTTACCGAAGACTATCAAACTCCGAATGCCTTATTCTTTTGCTCGGGAGTCAGACTATGGGTGATAAGATTCATAGTCAAGAGGGAAACAGCCCAGACCGTCAGCTAAGGTCCCTAAGTATGAGTTAAGTGGAAAAGGATGTGGGATTGCACAGACAACCAGGATGTTGGCTTAGAAGCAGCCATTCATTTAAAGAGTGCGTAATAGCTCACTGGTCGAGTGATCCTGCGCCGAAAATTACCGGGGCTAAAACTCATCACCGAAGCTACGGCATCCGTAAGGATGGGTAGGGGAGCATTCTCTAAGGGCTGAAGCTAAACCGTAAGGATTAGTGGACTTTAGAGAAGAGAGAATGTTGGCATGAGTAGCGAGACGTGGGTGAGAATCCCACGGGCCGAAAACCTAAGGTTTCCTGAGGAAGGTTCGTCCGCTCAGGGTTAGTCGGGACCTAAGCCGAGGCCAATTGGCGTAGGCGATGGACAACAGGTTGAGATTCCTGTACCACCAATTACCGTTTGAGGGATGGGATGACGCAGAAGGATAGGCTATCCTACCGCTGGTCGCGTAGGTCCAAGCATCAAGGGAGTTAAGATAGGCAAATCCGTCTTAACATATCCTAAGGTGTGATGGGGAGCGAATTTAAGTAGCGAAGTAGCTGATTTCATGCTGCCAAGAAAAGTCTCTACCGAGGTAAGAGGTGCCCGTACCGCAAACCGACACAGGTAGGTGAGGAGAGAATCCTAAGGCCAGCGAGAGAACCCTTGTTAAGGAACTCGGCAAAATGACCCCGTAACTTCGGGAGAAGGGGTGCCTCGTTAGGGTGTATGCCCGAGGAGGCCGCAGAGAATAGGCCCAAGCGACTGTTTACCAAAAACACAGGTCTCTGCTAAATCGAAAGATGATGTATAGGGGCTGACGCCTGCCCGGTGCTGGAAGGTTAAGGGGATGTGTTAGCTTTTGCGAAGCACTGAACTTAAGCCCCAGTAAACGGCGGCCGTAACTATAACGGTCCTAAGGTAGCGAAATTCCTTGTCGGGTAAGTTCCGACCCGCACGAAAGGCGTAACGATTTGGGCACTGTCTCAACAAGGGACTCGGTGAAATTGTAATTCCAGTGAAGATGCTGGATACCTGCGACAGGACGGAAAGACCCCATGGAGCTTTACTGTAGCTTGACATTGGATCTTGATACTACATGTACAGGATAGGTGGGAGGCCAAGAAGCCGGGACGCCAGTTTCGGTGGAGCCATCCTTGGGATACCACCCTTGTAGTATTGGGATTCTAACCACAGGCCGTGAATCCGGTCTTGGGACACTGTCAGGTGGGCAGTTTGACTGGGGCGGTCGCCTCCTAAAAAGTAACGGAGGCGCCCAAAGGTTCCCTCAGCACGGTCGGAAATCGTGCATAGAGTGTAAAGGCAAAAGGGAGCTTGATTGCAAGACATACAGGTCGAGCAAGGACGAAAGTCGGGCTTAGTGATCCGGTGGTACCGAGTGGAAGGGCCATCGCTCAACGGATAAAAGCTACCCTGGGGATAACAGGCTGATCTCCCCCAAGAGTCCACATCGACGGGGAGGTTTGGCACCTCGATGTCGGCTCATCACATCCTGGGGCTGTAGTAGGTCCCAAGGGTTGGGCTGTTCGCCCATTAAAGTGGTACGCGAGCTGGGTTCAGAACGTCGTGAGACAGTTCGGTCCCTATCCGTCGCAGGCGTAGGAAATTTGAGAGGAGCTGTCCTTAGTACGAGAGGACCGGGATGGACATACCTCTGGTGCACCAGTTGTCACGCCAGTGGCACAGCTGGGTAGCTATGTATGGACTGGATAAGCGCTGAAAGCATCTAAGCGCGAAGCCACCCTCAAGATAAGATTTCCCACTTTTTAAGGTAAGACCCCAAGAAGACTACTTGGTTGATAGGCTCAAGGTGTAAGCACAGCAATGTGTTTAGCTTATGAGTACTAATAGGTCGAGGACTTGACCAAAAATGCTATGCAGTTTTGAGTGTGCTAAAAAATATGTTGACACAAACACAAAAGTGTGATAATATATTAAATGTTCTCAAGATAATGAATCTGGTTACTATAGCAAGGAGGATACACCTGTTCCCATTCCGAACACAGAAGTTAAGCTCCTTTGCGCCGATGGTACTTGGAGGGAAGCCTCCTGGGAGAGTAGGACGTAGCCAGTTTGTGTTCCAAGGTAGCTCAATGGTGGAGCACTCGGCTGTTAACCGATAGGTTGTGGGTTCGAGTCCCACCCTTGGAGCCAATAAAATGCCGAGGTGGCGGAACTGGCAGACGCACAGGACTTAAAATCCTGCGGTCCTTACAGACCGTACCGGTTCGATTCCGGTCCTCGGCACCACAACATCGCGGGGTGGAGCAGTTGGCAGCTCGTCGGGCTCATAACCCGAAGGTCGTAGGTTCAAGTCCTACCCCCGCAACCAATGGCCCATTGGTCAAGCGGTTAAGACACCGCCCTTTCACGGCGGTAACAGGGGTTCGAATCCCCTATGGGTCACCAAATAAAGTGGGATCATAGCTCAGCTGGGAGAGCACCTGCCTTACAAGCAGGGGGTCACAGGTTCGATCCCTGTTGATCCCACCAATAAAATGGCCTGGTAGTTCAGTTGGTTAGAATGCCAGCCTGTCACGCTGGAGGTCGAGGGTTCGAGTCCCTTCCAGGTCGCCAAAATTCAATATGCTGGTGTAGCTCAATTGGCAGAGCAGCTGACTTGTAATCAGCAGGTTGCGGGTTCGAGTCCCATCACCAGCTCCAAATTAGGAGGGGTTCCCGAGTGGCCAAAGGGGGCAGACTGTAAATCTGTTGGCAACGCCTTCACTGGTTCGAATCCAGTCCCCTCCACCAAATTAAACAAGGGCCTTTAGCTCAGTTGGTTAGAGCGTCCGGCTCATAACCGGCAGGTCCGGGGTTCGAGTCCCTGAAGGCCCACCAACTTAGGGGTGTAGTTCAGTTGGTAGAACGACGGTCTCCAAAACCGTATGCCGTGGGTTCAAGTCCTGCCACCCCTGCCAAAATACAATATTGAGTCTATGATAAGTCGAGGTGTAGCGCAGTTTGGTAGCGCACGTGGTTTGGGACCATGGGGCCGGGGGTTCGAGTCCCTCCACCTCGACCAAAATATGCGGGCTTATAGCTCAGGCGGTTAGAGCGCACGCCTGATAAGCGTGAGGTCGCTGGTTCGAGTCCAGCTAAGCCCACCAAGCAAGATGGACATGCGGGTGTAGCTCAGTGGTAGAGTTCCGGCCTTCCAAGCCGGCTGCGAGGGTTCGATCCCCTTCACCCGCTCCAATATGTGCCTGTAGCTCAGCTGGATAGAGCAGTGGCCTTCTAAGCCACGTGTCAGGGGTTCGAATCCCTTCAGGCACGCCATGATTTTGGGGATTCGCCAAGTCGGTAAGGCACAGGACTTTGACTCCTGCATTCGCTGGTTCGAGTCCAGCATCCCCAGCCAACTTAATAAGACCCATTAGCTCAGTAGGTAGAGCACCTGACTTTTAATCAGGGTGTCCCGCGTTCGAGTCGCGGATGGGTCACCAACTAAGGAGGGGTGTCCGAGTGGTTTAAGGAGCTGGTCTTGAAAACCAGTGACTCCGCAAGGGGCCGTGGGTTCGAATCCCACCCCCTCCGCCATAATGGAGAAGTACTCAAGTGGCTGAAGAGGCTCCCCTGCTAAGGGAGTAGGTCTCGCAAGGGGCGCGAGGGTTCAAATCCCTCCTTCTCCGCCAGAAAAACGAGGTGTAGCGCAGTTTGGTAGCGCACGTGGTTTGGGACCATGGGGCCGGGGGTTCGAGTCCCTCCACCTCGACCAAAATATGCGGGCTTATAGCTCAGGCGGTTAGAGCGCACGCCTGATAAGCGTGAGGTCGCTGGTTCGAGTCCAGCTAAGCCCACCACAAGTGATAGGGGCCTTTAGCTCAGTTGGTTAGAGCGTCCGGCTCATAACCGGCAGGTCCGGGGTTCGAGTCCCTGAAGGCCCACCACTTGCCCAGATAGCTCAGTCGGTAGAGCAGGGGACTGAAAATCCCCGTGTCGGTGGTTCGATTCCGCCTCTGGGCACCATACATGGCGGCATAGCTCAGTTGGCTAGAGCGTTCGGTTCATACCCGAAAGGTCACTAGTTCGAATCTAGTTGCCGCTACCATCTTCACAATGAACTTTGAAAATTAAACAGCAGGTAATTAAGCCAGTTACTAAATATAAAAGTTATATTTGAGAGTTTGATCCTGGCTCAGGATGAACGCTGGCGGCGTGCCTAACACATGCAAGTCGAGCGGAGGCAATGCTTAACATTGAGTATTTATCTAAAAAGATTATTAGCTAGCCGCGTCAAGCACGCGATAGCGAGCTTTACGCAAAATAAAGCATAACACATGATGAGTATTGAATGTTAAGTATTGCCTCAGCGGCGGACGGGTGAGTAACGCGTGGGTAACCTGCCCTGTACACTTGGATAACACACCGAAAGGTGTGCTAATACAAGATGATATCAAAGGAAGGCATCTTCTTTTGATCAAAGTTTTTGCGGTACAGGATGGGCCCGCGTCCCATTAGCTAGTTGGTGGGGTAACGGCCTACCAAGGCGACGATGGGTAGCCGACCTGAGAGGGTGATCGGCCACACTGGAACTGAGACACGGTCCAGACTCCTACGGGAGGCAGCAGTGGGGAATATTGCACAATGGGCGAAAGCCTGATGCAGCAACGCCGCGTGAACGATGAAGGCCTTCGGGTCGTAAAGTTCTGTCCTTGAGGAAGAATTCTGACGGTACTCAAGGAGGAAGCCCCGGCTAACTACGTGCCAGCAGCCGCGGTAATACGTAGGGGGCTAGCGTTATCCGGAATTACTGGGCGTAAAGGGTGCGTAGGCGGCCCTTCAAGTCAGAGGTGAAAGGCTACGGCTCAACCGTAGTAAGCCTTTGAAACTGTTGGGCTTGAGTGCAGGAGAGGAGAGTGGAATTCCCAGTGTAGCGGTGAAATGCGTAGATATTGGGAGGAACACCAGTTGCGAAGGCGGCTCTCTGGACTGCAACTGACGCTGAGGCACGAAAGCGTGGGGAGCAAACAGGATTAGATACCCTGGTAGTCCACGCCGTAAACGATGAGTGCTAGGTGTCGGGAGTTACCCCTCTCGGTGCCGTAGTTAACGCATTAAGCACTCCGCCTGGGGAGTACGCTCGCAAGAGTGAAACTCAAAGGAATTGACGGGGACCCGCACAAGCAGCGGAGCATGTGGTTTAATTCGAAGCAACGCGAAGAACCTTACCTAGGCTTGACATCCCTTAGGCAGCTCCTTAATCGGAGCCTTCCCTTCGGGGACTGAGGTGACAGGTGGTGCATGGTTGTCGTCAGCTCGTGTCGTGAGATGTTGGGTTAAGTCCCGCAACGAGCGCAACCCTTACTTTTAGTTGCCAGCATTAAGTTGGGCACTCTAAAGGGACTGCCGAGGATAACTCGGAGGAAGGTGGGGATGACGTCAAATCATCATGCCCCTTATGCCTAGGGCTACACACGTGCTACAATGGCCAGTACAGAGGGCTGCAAGGTCGTGAGGCTGAGCTAATCCCTTAAAGCTGGTCTCAGTTCGGATTGCAGGCTGAAACTCGCCTGCATGAAGCTGGAGTTGCTAGTAATCGCGGATCAGAATGCCGCGGTGAATACGTTCCCGGGTCTTGTACACACCGCCCGTCACACCATGGGAGTCGGGGGCACCCGAAGTCAGCTACCTAACCGCAAGGAGGGGGCTGCCGAAGGTGAAATCGATGACTGGGGTGAAGTCGTAACAAGGTAGCCGTATCGGAAGGTGCGGCTGGATCACCTCCTTTCTAAGGAGTTTTACCTGCTGTTTAGTTTTCAGCGTTCATTGCTGAAAACGTGGGGATGTAGCTCAGCTGGGAGAGCACCTGCCTTGCACGCAGGGGGTCAGGAGTTCGATCCTCCTCATCTCCACCAATTAGCACTTAGTTAAAGTGCTTTAGCACTTTGAAAATTGCATAGCATTATAGCTGGTCAAGTTATTAAGGGCGCAGGGCGGATGCCTTGGCACCAAGAGCCGATGAAGGACGTGGTAAGCTGCGATAAGCTTCGGGGAGGTGCAAGCAACCTTTGATCCGGAGATTTCCGAATGGGGAAACCCACCTAGAGTAATGTCTAGGTATCCTTAGATGAATACATAGTCTAAGGAGGGGAACCAGGGGAACTGAAACATCTAAGTACCCTGAGGAAGAGAAAGAAAATTCGATTCCCTAAGTAGCGGCGAGCGAAAGGGGATTAGCCCAAACCTATAAAGCTTCGCTTTATAGGGGTTGCGGATATGCTCTTTAGAAAGTTAGTAGTGTAGTCGAAGAGGTCTGGAAAGGCCCACCACAGAAGGTAACAGTCCTGTAGATTAAACACGAAACCTTTTGAGCATACTCCAGAGTACCACGGGACACGTGAAACCCTGTGGGAAGCAGGGGGGACCACCCCCCAAGGCTAAATACTACTTGGTGACCGATAGCGCATAGTACCGTGAGGGAAAGGTGAAAAGAACCCCGGGAGGGGAGTGAAATAGAACCTGAAACCCTGTGCCTACAAGCTGTGGAAGCACATTTTTAGTGTGACCGCGTACTTTTTGTAGAACGGGCCAACGAGTTACGGTAAGTAGCAAGGTTAAGGACTTAAGGTCTGGAGCCGCAGCGAAAGCGAGTCTTAAATGGGCGTTTTAGTTACTTGCCGTAGACCCGAAACCAGGCGACCTACCCATGGACAGGATGAAGCGAAAGTAAAATTTCGTGGAGGTCCGAACCCACGCACGTTGAAAAGTGCGGGGATGAGCTGTGGGTAGCGGTGAAATTCCAATCGAGCTTGGAGATAGCTGGTTCTCCCCGAAATAGCTTTAGGGCTAGCCTCGAGCTTAGAGAAAAGGAGGTAGAGCACTGACTGTCCTAGGGGCCCTTTGGGTTACCGAAGACTATCAAACTCCGAATGCCTTATTCTTTTGCTCGGGAGTCAGACTATGGGTGATAAGATTCATAGTCAAGAGGGAAACAGCCCAGACCGTCAGCTAAGGTCCCTAAGTATGAGTTAAGTGGAAAAGGATGTGGGATTGCACAGACAACCAGGATGTTGGCTTAGAAGCAGCCATTCATTTAAAGAGTGCGTAATAGCTCACTGGTCGAGTGATCCTGCGCCGAAAATTACCGGGGCTAAAACTCATCACCGAAGCTACGGCATCCGTAAGGATGGGTAGGGGAGCATTCTCTAAGGGCTGAAGCTAAACCGTAAGGATTAGTGGACTTTAGAGAAGAGAGAATGTTGGCATGAGTAGCGAGACGTGGGTGAGAATCCCACGGGCCGAAAACCTAAGGTTTCCTGAGGAAGGTTCGTCCGCTCAGGGTTAGTCGGGACCTAAGCCGAGGCCGATTGGCGTAGGCGATGGACAACAGGTTGAGATTCCTGTACCACCAATTACCGTTTGAGGGATGGGATGACGCAGAAGGATAGGCTATCCTACCGCTGGTCGCGTAGGTCCAAGCATCAAGGGAGTTAAGATAGGCAAATCCGTCTTAACATATCCTAAGGTGTGATGGGGAGCGAATTTAAGTAGCGAAGTAGCTGATTTCATGCTGCCAAGAAAAGTCTCTACCGAGGTAAGAGGTGCCCGTACCGCAAACCGACACAGGTAGGTGAGGAGAGAATCCTAAGGCCAGCGAGAGAACCCTTGTTAAGGAACTCGGCAAAATGACCCCGTAACTTCGGGAGAAGGGGTGCCTCGTTAGGGTGTATGCCCGAGGAGGCCGCAGAGAATAGGCCCAAGCGACTGTTTACCAAAAACACAGGTCTCTGCTAAATCGAAAGATGATGTATAGGGGCTGACGCCTGCCCGGTGCTGGAAGGTTAAGGGGATGTGTTAGCTTTTGCGAAGCACTGAACTTAAGCCCCAGTAAACGGCGGCCGTAACTATAACGGTCCTAAGGTAGCGAAATTCCTTGTCGGGTAAGTTCCGACCCGCACGAAAGGCGTAACGATTTGGGCACTGTCTCAACAAGGGACTCGGTGAAATTGTAATTCCAGTGAAGATGCTGGATACCTGCGACAGGACGGAAAGACCCCATGGAGCTTTACTGTAGCTTGACATTGGATCTTGATACTACATGTACAGGATAGGTGGGAGGCCAAGAAGCCGGGACGCCAGTTTCGGTGGAGCCATCCTTGGGATACCACCCTTGTAGTATTGGGATTCTAACCACAGGCCGTGAATCCGGTCTTGGGACACTGTCAGGTGGGCAGTTTGACTGGGGCGGTCGCCTCCTAAAAAGTAACGGAGGCGCCCAAAGGTTCCCTCAGCACGGTCGGAAATCGTGCATAGAGTGTAAAGGCAAAAGGGAGCTTGATTGCAAGACATACAGGTCGAGCAAGGACGAAAGTCGGGCTTAGTGATCCGGTGGTACCGAGTGGAAGGGCCATCGCTCAACGGATAAAAGCTACCCTGGGGATAACAGGCTGATCTCCCCCAAGAGTCCACATCGACGGGGAGGTTTGGCACCTCGATGTCGGCTCATCACATCCTGGGGCTGTAGTAGGTCCCAAGGGTTGGGCTGTTCGCCCATTAAAGTGGTACGCGAGCTGGGTTCAGAACGTCGTGAGACAGTTCGGTCCCTATCCGTCGCAGGCGTAGGAAATTTGAGAGGAGCTGTCCTTAGTACGAGAGGACCGGGATGGACATACCTCTGGTGCACCAGTTGTCACGCCAGTGGCACAGCTGGGTAGCTATGTATGGACTGGATAAGCGCTGAAAGCATCTAAGCGCGAAGCCACCCTCAAGATAAGATTTCCCACTTTTTAAGGTAAGACCCCAAGAAGACTACTTGGTTGATAGGCTCAAGGTGTAAGCACAGCAATGTGTTTAGCTTATGAGTACTAATAGGTCGAGGACTTGACCAAAAATGCTATGCAGTTTTGAGTGTGCTAAAAAATATGTTGACACAAACACAAAAGTGTGATAATATATTAAATGTTCTCAAGATAATGAATCTGGTTACTATAGCAAGGAGGATACACCTGTTCCCATTCCGAACACAGAAGTTAAGCTCCTTTGCGCCGATGGTACTTGGAGGGAAGCCTCCTGGGAGAGTAGGACGTAGCCAGTTTGTGTTCCAAGGTAGCTCAATGGTGGAGCACTCGGCTGTTAACCGATAGGTTGTGGGTTCGAGTCCCACCCTTGGAGCCAATAAAATGCCGAGGTGGCGGAACTGGCAGACGCACAGGACTTAAAATCCTGCGGTCCTTACAGACCGTACCGGTTCGATTCCGGTCCTCGGCACCACAACATCGCGGGGTGGAGCAGTTGGCAGCTCGTCGGGCTCATAACCCGAAGGTCGTAGGTTCAAGTCCTACCCCCGCAACCAATGGCCCATTGGTCAAGCGGTTAAGACACCGCCCTTTCACGGCGGTAACAGGGGTTCGAATCCCCTATGGGTCACCAAATAAAGTGGGATCATAGCTCAGCTGGGAGAGCACCTGCCTTACAAGCAGGGGGTCACAGGTTCGATCCCTGTTGATCCCACCAATAAAATGGCCTGGTAGTTCAGTTGGTTAGAATGCCAGCCTGTCACGCTGGAGGTCGAGGGTTCGAGTCCCTTCCAGGTCGCCAAAATTCAATATGCTGGTGTAGCTCAATTGGCAGAGCAGCTGACTTGTAATCAGCAGGTTGCGGGTTCGAGTCCCATCACCAGCTCCAAATAATGCGGGTGTGGCGGAATTGGCAGACGCACTAGACTTAGGATCTAGCGGGTAACCGTGGGGGTTCAAGTCCCTCCACCCGCACCACATTATAACACAGCAAGTTGTGTTATGCATTCTAATTATGCATTCTAATAAAGTATTCCTTTAAATTATCTGAGGGAAGCTTTTTTATTTTATGCGGAAGTGGCTCAGTGGTAGAGCATCGCCTTGCCAAGGCGAGGGTCGCGAGTTCGAATCTCGTCTTCCGCTCCAATATGTGCCTGTAGCTCAGCTGGATAGAGCAGTGGCCTTCTAAGCCACGTGTCAGGGGTTCGAATCCCTTCAGGCACGCCAATACAAAAGAGTTCCATAGTACTATGGAACTCTTTTTCTATTTTATAACACATAGGAAATTATGTACTTTAATAAATTGTAAGAAAGCTATAATTTCCGTAATGTGTTACAATAAAGTTTTCTTTATTAATTTTTCAAAAAAGACTTGGCTTTGTTTATTGAGCGAATAATGTAGTAAAATAGGGACGCTTTGCTTATTGAAAATTTACATAACTTGTGAAATAATTAAAATAATCAACAGGAAAGATGCTTAGCGGGAGGGTTGAATTTGTGGAATATACAGGACATAATAACTAATATAGGAATACTGGATATAATAGATATAGTTATAGTAGCTTATGCCTTTTACAAGCTTTATACACTGATAAAGGAAACAAGAGCTGAACAGCTTGTAAAGGGAATAGTTGTTCTTTTAGTAGCAACAAAAGCTAGCGAAGTTTTACAGCTTCACGTTGTAAACTGGATATTAAAAAATACTATGACTGTAGGATTGATAGCTCTTTTGATAGTTTTCCAACCTGAACTTAGAAGAGCTTTAGAATATATAGGAAGAACTAAATTTATAATAAGATCAAGCAGTGAATTCGAAAATGAAAGCATAGATAAAAGCATCGAAGAAATTGTAGAAGCGCTTTATTCCCTCTCAAGACAAAAAATAGGAGCACTTATAGTAATTGAAAGAGAAACAGGATTAGGAGATATAATTCAAACTGGAACTATAGTAGAAGGAAAAATAACAAGACAATTATTAATAAATATTTTTATACCTAATACACCACTTCATGATGGGGCAGTAATAGTAAAAGGAAGTAAAATAAAAGCTGCAGGATGTTTCTTACCCTTAACAGAAAATAAAAATTTAAATAAAGAACTTGGAACAAGACACAGAGCAGGAATTGGAATAAGTGAAAGATCTGATTGCATATCATTAATGGTATCTGAAGAGACTGGATATATATCTATGGCTAAAAGCGGTAAAATATATAGAAATATAAGTAAAGAATATATTAAAGATGTATTAAGTAAATTACTAAAGCAAGAAGTAGAGGGTAAAGGAATATTTAAAAAAGGTGGTTTATTTAAATGATAAATATATTCAAAAATAATCTAAAAATAAAACTATTATCTTTATTTTTAGCTTTTATTATGTGGATTTATGTCATGGTTGAGGCAGACCCTATTGTAATAAGAGATTTTAATGATATACCAGTTAGAATAACTAATATAGAACAGATAAAAGAAAAAGGAATGACTATATCTTATGATTCTGATCTTAAGAGCAACATAGTACTAAGAGGAAGAAGGTCTTTATTTAAGGATATAACAAAAGATAAAATATCTTTGTATGGACAGATAGAAAATCCTAAATTAGGAGAAAACATAGTCAATATAAAGGCAAGTTTACCAGAAAATATAGAGTATACAATTATGCCCGAAAAATTAGGCGTAATTTTAGAGCAAAATGTTGTAATTAGAAAAGAGATAGACGTTCAAAAATCAGGAAGATTAAAAGAAGGAGTAAAAATTACAGATATTAATATAAGCCCTAAAAGCACATGGATAGAAGGCCCAAAGAGTATAGTTAATAAGGTAGACAAATTAGTGTGTAGACTTAATTTAGACAATAAAGATTCTGATTTTAATGTAAGAACAGAGATTGTTCCATTAGATAAACAAGGGAATGTTATTGAGGGAATAAATTTAAAAGATAGATACGCTTATTTAAATGTTAGTGTTTCAAATTCAAAAAGAGTTCCTATAAAAGTAAATTTAACAGGTAAGCTAGATGAAGATTACAAATTAATATCATATAATATATCAAATGATACAGTTGTAATTTATGGAAAACAAAATGAATTAGATAAAGTAAAAGAAATATACACTAGCAAGATAGATATATCTAATATAAGAGAAGATAAAAAAATAATAGCAAATTTAGAAATCCCTCCAAATATACAGGCATCTGTTAAAGATATAGAGATAGAATTTAAGGTTTCAAAACTCATAACAAAAGATTTTCATATACCTAAATCACGCATAATATTTAATAATATACAAAATTTAGATATTTCAAAAAATAATCTTCCTGAAAACATATTAGTAAAAGTAGTTTATCTAGAGGAATTAGCAGGAGATATAGATGAAAAAGATATACAAATTTTTGTCAATATGCAAGATGACATCTTAGAAACTTCAAAATACGAAATAAAGTATAATATACCTTATCCAGTTGAAAGAGTAGATGTAGTACCTAGGTATGTTGAAATATACAAATGATAATAATTTTTTATGTAAAAATGTAGTCTTATGACTGCATTTTTTATTGCATTTTTTATATTTTAGAGATATCATATAAATTAGGATAAAACTTTTTATGAGGTGATATTGTGTCAAGAGAGTATATTCTTGTTATAAATCCAGGTTCTACTTCAACGAAGGTAGGGATATTTAAAGGCAAAGAAAACGTTATCCAAAAAACTTTGGTACATTCTTCACAAGAACTAGAAAAATATGAAAAATTAATAGATCAATATGAATTTAGAAAAAACATGATAATAAAGTGGATGGAAGAAGAGGGATATTCTACTTCACAACTTATAGCTGTAGTGGGTAGAGGAGGTCTTTTAAGACCAATGCCAGGAGGTACATATAAAGTAACTGATAAAATGATAGAAGATTTGAGAATAGGAGTTCAAGGTGAACACGCTTCAAATCTTGGAGGAATTATAGCAAAAGCAATAGCAGATATGGAAAATATAGAAAGCTATATAGTTGACCCTGTAGCAGTAGACGAATTTGAGGATATAGCAAGAATATCAGGAATACCACAGATAACTAGAAGGTCATTAGGACATGCACTTAATATAAAAGCTGTTGGAAGAAAAGTAGCAAATTCGCTTGGATATAAATTTGAAGATATGAACATGATAGTAGCTCATTTAGGTGGAGGAATAAGTATAGCTCCTGTTAAAAAAGGAAAGAATGTAGATTATAACAATGCAAATGAGATGGGACCGTTTTCGCCAGAAAGAACAGGAGGATTACCTGTTGGAGATCTAGCAAAAATGTGTTTTTCAGGTAAGTATACATTCAATGAAATAAAGACTAAGCTAAGAGGAAAAGGTGGACTTGTAGCTTACCTTGGAACTAATGATGCTAGAGAAGTAATGAAAAGAATAGAAAATGGTGATGAAAAGGCAAAACTTGTATTTGATGCAATGGCATATCAAATAGGTAAGGAAATAGGAGCTATGGCAACTGTGTTAAATGGAGATGTAAAAGCTATAGTAATAACAGGAGGGCTTGCATATTCTAAATACTTAACTGACTACATAACTGATATGGTAAGCTTTATTGCACCTGTTATTGTAGAGCCAGGAGAAGATGAACTTAAAGCCCTTAATGAAGGTGCGTTAAGAGTTATAAATAATGAAGAAACTCCTAAAATATACGAACAAGAGGTGAAGTTTTAATGAGAAACTTTGAAGAAGTAATAAAATATGCAAAAGAAAGAGGACCTAAAACAATATCAGTAGCTTGTGCACAAGATAAAGAAGTTTTAATGGCAGTTGAGATGGCTAGAAAAGAAGGAATAGCAAATGCGATATTAGTTGGTGATTTAGATCAAGTTAAAGAGTTAGCAGATGAACTTAATATGGATCTTGCTAACTATGAATTAATAGACGAAAAAGATTTAACACAAGCTTCGAGAAAGGCTGTAGAGCTGGTTTCAAGTGGAAAAGCTCATATGGTTATGAAAGGTCTTGTTGATACATCTATAATACTAAAAGCAGTTTTAGATAAAGAAATAGGACTTAGAACAGGAAATGTACTAAGCCATGTTGCAGTATTTGATGTACCAGGGTATGATAGATTGTTCTTTGTAACTGATGCTGCTATGAACTTAGCTCCAGATCTTGAAACTAAAAAGCAAATTATAGAAAATGCTTGTCAAATAGCATATGGATTAGATATAAATGAGCCTAAAGTTGCAGTAATATGTGCAAAAGAAAAAGTAAATCCTAAAATGATAGATACAGTTCATGCTAAGGAATTAGAAGAAATGAATAAAAGAGGAGAAATAAAAGGATGTATAGTTGGAGGGCCTTTCGCTCTTGATAATGCTGTATCAGTAGAAGCTGCAAAGCATAAAGGAATAGATCATCCTGTTGCAGGAAAAGCAGATATATTATTAGCTCCAGATATAGAAGCTGGAAATGTACTTTATAAATCTATGGTTTTCTTTGCAAATGCAAAAAATGCTGGAGTTATAGTAGGAGCAAAAGCACCTATCATATTAACTTCAAGAGCAGACAATGAGGAAACAAAATTAAATTCTATAGCATTAGGTGTTTTAGCAGCAAGCAAACTAAAATAGTATGTAGGAGGGCATTATGAATACAAAATTTAGAATACTTACAATAAATCCAGGATCTACATCAACAAAGATAGCTGTATTTGATAATGAAGATTTAGTATTTGAAAAGACATTAAGACATTCTGCAGAGGAAATAGGAAAATATGATAGAATCTCTGATCAATTTGAATTTAGAAAAAACGTTATAGAAGAAGCTATGATAGAAAATGGAGTTAAAATAGAAGAGCTTGACGCTGTTGTAGGAAGGGGAGGGCTTTTAAAGCCTATAGCAGGTGGAACATATAAAGTTAATGAAGAAATGATAAAAGATTTAAAAGTAGGCGTATTAGGAGAACATGCATCAAATCTTGGAGGAATAATAGCTAAGGAAATAGCTCAAAAAGCAGGATGTGAAGCTTTCATAGTTGATCCAGTTGTAGTAGATGAACTTCAAGATGTTGCTAGAATATCAGGTATGCCTGAAATAGAAAGAAAAAGTATATTCCACGCTTTAAATCAAAAAGCTACAGCAAGAAGGTTTGCAAAAGAGGTAAACAAGTCTTATGATGAGGTAAATGTAATAGTAGCTCACATGGGTGGAGGAATATCAGTTGGAGCTCATGAAAAGGGAAGAGTAATAGATGTTGCTAATGCACTAGACGGTGAAGGACCTTTCTCACCAGAAAGAAGTGGAGGACTTCCAGTTGGAGATTTAGCTAAAATGTGTTTTTCTGGAAAATACACTTTAGATGAAATAAAGAAAATGATAAAGGGAAAAGGTGGACTTGTAGCTTACCTTGGAACTAATGATGCAAGAGAAGTTACTAAGATGATAGAAGAAGGAAATGAAAAAGCAAAACTTATATTTGAAGCTATGGCTTATCAAGTAGCCAAAGAAATAGGATCATGTGCAGCAGTTCTTAAAGGAAAAGTAGACGCTATAATCTTAACAGGTGGAATAGCATATTCAGAAATGTTTGTTAACTGGATAAAAGAGAGAGTATCATTTATAGCTGAAGTTAAAGTATATCCTGGAGAAGATGAAATGATAGCTTTAGCTCAAGGTGGACTTAGAGTATTAAAAGGAGAAGAAGAAGCTAAGTCATATTAGTAGGTGATCAAATGATAAAAGATGATAAAAGAATAAGAATAATAATAGGACACTACGGAAGTGGCAAAACAGAGTTTGCTATAAATTATGTAATGAAGTTGCGAAATGAAGTTGAAGGTAAAGTTGCAATAGCAGATTTAGATGTAGTTAATGTATACTTTAGAACTCGAGAAAAAAGACAACTTTTAGAAAGCAACAATATAATTGCAATAGATGCATCAGTTCAAGCATCTGCAGTTGATGTACCGGCAGTATCTGCTCAGGTTATGGCACCACTTCAAGATGAAAGCTTTAATTATGTAATGGATGTTGGAGGAGATTCTGTTGGAGCTAGGGCTCTAGCGAGATTTTCACATCTTTTGAAAGAAGATAACTATGATATGTTTTTTATAGTAAATGCCAATAGAGAAAAAACATCAACAGCACAAGATGTCATAGAGCATATAAAAGCAATAGAAAGAACCACTAATTTAAAGGTTACAGGACTTGTTAATAACACTCATTTAATAAGACAAACTACTTTAGAGGATATATTGAAAGGGCAAGATATTACAAGGCAAGTTTCACAAATAACAAATATACCTATTAGATATGTAACTTGCATAGAACATCTTGTAGATAGTCTACCTGAAGACATACAAGGGGAAGTATTCCCAATAAAGCTTTATATGAGAGAAGAATGGATGTAATTAGGATTATGAGCCTAATTAACATAAATGCCTAACACTTTAAACATAAGGAGGGTACAAAATGGCTAGAGGAAGAGTAAGTTTTGACCAAAATCGTTGTAAAGGATGCGAACTTTGTACAACGGTATGTCCAGTAAATATAGTTATAATGGATAGAAGTAAAATAAACAAAAAAGGATACAACCCAGCAACTGTAAGTGAAGAAGAAAAATGTGTTGGCTGTGGAAACTGTGCAATGATGTGTCCAGATTTAGTTATAACAGTAGAAAGAGACTAATTACACATAAACATATAAGGAGGGAAATAAAATGGCTAAAGTTTTAATGAAAGGAAACGAAGCTATAGGAAAAGCAGCGATAGAAGCTGGTTGTAGATATTTCTTCGGATATCCTATAACACCTCAAAATGAGTTACCAGAATATATGTCAAGAGAATTACCAAAAGTAAATGGAGTTTTCTTACAAGCAGAGTCAGAAGTAGCAGCTATAAACATGGTTTATGGAGCTGCAGGTTCAGGTGCAAGAGTTATGACTTCATCTTCTTCACCAGGAATAGCTCTTAAACAAGAAGGTATATCGTATATAGCAGGAGCAGAGCTACCGGCTGTTATAGTTAACATAATGAGAGGTGGACCTGGTCTTGGTGGTATACAACCATCTCAAGCTGACTATTTCATGTCAACAAGAGGAGGAGCAAATGGTGACTATAGAACTCCAGTTTATGCTCCAGCTACAATACAAGAAGCAGTTGATATGGTAATGGAAGCATTTGATGTTGCAGATTATTATAGAACTCCAGTTATGATTGTAGCAGATGGTATGATAGGACAAATGATGGAGCCAGTAGAATTTAAAGCTCCTAAGAAAAGAGAATTAAAAGAAAAAACTTGGGCTACAACAGGAACTAAAGGAGAAAGAAAACCAAACATAATAAACTCTTTATTCTTACAACCTCAACAGTTAGAAGATCATTGTATAAAACTAGATGCTAAGTATAAAGAAATAGAGAAAAATGAGGTTCAATACGAAATGTACAAAACAGAAGATGCAGAGTTTGTATTTGTAGCTTATGGTACAACTGCAAGAATAGTTAAAAACACAGTGGATTCTTTAAGAGAAGAAGGAATAAAAGCAGGACTTATAAGACCTAAGACATTATGGCCGTTCCCATTCAAAGCATTTAATGAAATTCCAAATGCAAAACATGTAATGTCTGTTGAAATGAGTATGGGTCAAATGGTAGAAGATGTTAAGTTAGCAGTAGAAGGAAAAGTTCCAGTTCATTTCTACGGAAGAACTGGTGGAATGATACCAACTCCAGATGCAATCGCACAGAAAGCTAAAGAAGTATTAGGGGGTGCTAGATAATGGCAGTTGTATTTAAGAGAACTGAAGGATTAACAGAGAAAGAAGTTCACTACTGTCCAGGATGTACTCACGGTATAATCCATAGATTAGTAGGGGAAGTTTTAGAAGAGTTAGGAGTATTAGGAAAAGCTATAGGAGTTGCTCCGGTTGGATGTTCAGTTTTAGCATACGATTACTTTAACTGTGATATGCATGAAGCAGCTCACGGTAGAGCACCTGCTGTTGCAACAGGAATAAAAAGAGTTCATCCTGATAGTGTAGTATTTACATATCAAGGAGATGGAGACTTAGCTTCTATAGGTGCTGCTGAAATAGTTCACGCTGCAGCAAGAGGTGAAAAAATAACTACTATATTTGTAAACAATGCTATATATGGAATGACTGGTGGACAAATGGCACCTACAACTTTACCAGGACAAAAGGCTACAACATCTCCTTATGGAAGAGATGTAAATCATGCAGGAGCACCAATTAGAGTTTCTGAGATGCTTGCAACTCTTGATGGAGCAGTATTCGTTGAAAGAGTAGCAGTTAACAATCCAGCAAATATAAGAAAAGCTAAAAAAGCTATAAAGAAAGCTTTTGAAATTCAAATAGCAGGAAAAGGATTCACAATAGTAGAAGTGTTATCTACTTGTCCAACAAACTGGGGAATGCATCCAGTAGAATCTCTTAAATGGTTAGAAGAAAACATGATCCCTTATTATCCATTAGGAAATGTTAAAGACGTAGCGGAGGTGAAATAGTATGGCAACAGAAAAAATAATCTGTTCAGGATTTGGTGGACAAGGAATAATGTCTATGGGACAACTTTTGGCTTACGCAGGAATGCTTGAAGGAAAAGAAGTTTCTTGGCTTCCTTCTTACGGACCAGAAATGCGTGGTGGAACTGCTAACTGTTCTGTTATAGTTTCTGATAAGCCAGTAGGATCACCAGTAGTTACAAATGATTGTACTACGGCTATTGTTATGAACTTACCGTCCTTATTAAAGTTTGAACAAGCTGTTGTTGAAGGTGGAAATTTATTAATAAATAGTTCATTAATAGATGAAAAAGCTAAGAGAGAAGATATAAAAGCGTATTATGTACCAGCTAATGAAATAGCACTAGAAATAGGAAATATAAAAGTTGCTAATATGGTTATGCTTGGAGCATATCTTGAGCTTACAAAAATAGTGAAAGTAGAAACTGTAATAGAAGCTCTTAGAAAAGTATTCGGACCATCTAAAGAAAAACTAATACCAATAAATGAACAAGCTCTTGAAAGAGGAGCAGCTTGTGTAAGATAGTTTTAAAGGCCACATATGTGGCCTTTAATTTTTAGCTAAATATTAACTTGTGTAAATTTATTGTAAAAAAAATAGTACTATGATAATATATTAAAAGGGTATCTATGCCCTTATTTTTTTTAAGGAGGCGTGCAAACAGTTAGAAAATATTTACAAATTCATACAAAAATCTTATAACTTTTATAACATCACGTTATGATTATTATGAGGTGATGGAAATGAAATATTATAGTATAGGTGAATTTGCTAAGTTGATATAAAAAATAGAGCAAACAAATCTAAGAAAATGATTAAGGTGCTGGTAGAAGATGATTAAAACTTACAAAGTTAAGCTTTTACCTAACAATAAACAACGAACAAAGCTATTCGAGTGTGCTTCAGTTGCAAGATGGGCATATAACTTTGCGTTAGCAACACAGCAAGAAAACTATAAAAATGGTGGTAAATTTTTAAATGATGGTGAGATTAGAAAAAGATTAACAGAGTTAAAAAAGACAAAAGAATATACTTGGCTTAACAATTACTCAAATAATATAACAAAACAAGCTATAAAAGATGCCTGTATTGCATATAAAAACTTCTTTGAAGGTAGAGCAAACTTTCCTAAGTTTAAGTCAAAAAAGAAAAGTAAGCCAAGTTTTTATCAAGATACAATAAGTACAGGACAAAAGTACAAAAACATAAATAAAACAAGTAAAGTTAAAAAACTTGAGAAAAGACAAAAAAGATTACAAAAAAAGCTATCTAAAAAATATGAATTAAACAAAATTCAAATGAACGGAGGTGAATACCGTTACAGAAAAACTAACAATATAAAAAAGTTAGAATTCCTTGTTTTAAAAATGAGAAGAAGGCTTAAAAACATAAGGCATAATTATATTCATCAGATAACTGCATCTTTGGTGAAAGCCAAGCCAGAGTATGTAGTTATGGAAAACTTAAATACTTGTGGAATGCTGAAAAATAAAAGATTATCAAAAGCTATACAAGAGCAGCTATTTTACGAATTTAAAAGACAAATGGAATATAAATGTGCCTTAAATGATATAAAATTTATACTTGCAGATACATTCTATCCTTCATCTAAAACTTGTAGCATATGTGGTGCTTTAAAAAACAAACTTTCTTTATCAGAAAGAAAATTTATATGCGATAAATGTGGCTATGAGATAGATAGAGACTTAAATGCAAGTATAAACCTAAAAAATTATGGTAAATCAATAGCATAGCACCTAAAGCTATTATTGATATGTACCGATTCGTTAGTCGGGAATTTAAGCCTTCGGAGTGTTAAATAAACAGGAGTAGATTTTTCGAAACTGGACACGATGAACAAGGAAGGAAACGTAAACTTTTATAAGGTTTGATAAAAACTTTATAAAGTTTTATAAGTTTTCTGTAACGGCACAGGTATGGGAAGGTTATTTGGAACTGATGGAGTAAGGGGTATAGCAAATACACAGCTTACATGTGAACTTGCATATAAATTAGGAAGAGCTGGAGGATATGTTCTTACAGAGGGAAAAAAGAACATAAAAGTAATAGTAGGAAAAGATACTAGAATATCAGGTGATATGCTTGAGGCGGCATTAATTTCTGGATTAATGTCAGTTGGAGCTGATGTAATAACTGTTGGGGTAGTTCCAACGCCTGCAGTTGCATATCTTACAAGACTATATGAAGCAGATTGTGGGGTTGTAATATCAGCATCACATAACCCAGTAGAGTATAACGGAATTAAGTTTTTTAACAAAGACGGGTATAAACTTGCAGATGAAATAGAAGATAAAATAGAAGAATATATATTGAACATAGAAAAAATACAATACAAACCTACAGGAGAAAATGTAGGTAGAAAAATAGAAAAAATAGATGCAAAGAGAGATTATATAAATTATCTCAAAGAAATAGTAGATATAGATCTTACTAATTTAAAAATAGTTTTAGATTGTGCAAATGGAGCTGCATTTGAGGTTGCACCTATAGTATTTGAAGAACTAGGAGCAAAAGTAATTACTATAAATAACAATCCAGATGGAAAAAATATAAATTTAGATTGTGGATCAACTCATCCAGAAAAACTTAAGCAAAAAGTTTTAGAAACTGGTGCAGATATCGGTCTTGCATATGATGGAGATGCAGATAGATTAATAGCAGTAGATGAGAAGGGTCAAATTGTAAATGGAGATCATATAATGGCTATATGTGGAAGGTACTTTAAAAAGTGTGGAAAACTTAAAAAAGATACAATAGTAGTTACAGTAATGAGCAATATAGGCCTTCACATAGCAGCAAAAGAAAATGGATTAAATACAGTTTCAACAAAAGTTGGAGATAGATATGTTCTTGAAGAAATGATTAAATCTGGCTATAATGTCGGAGGAGAACAATCAGGACATTTAATATTTTTAGATTACAACACTACAGGAGATGGAGTATTAAGTTCTTTAATATTATCTTCAATAGTTGAAAAGGAAAAAAGCACTCTTTCAAACCTTGCATCTATAATGAAGGAATACCCTCAAGTATTAGTAAATGCAAAGGTTAAAAATGAAAATAAAGATAAATATCTAGAAGATATACAAATAAAAGAAGAAATAGAAAAAATAGAAAAGATATTAGATGGCAATGGAAGAGTTTTAATAAGACCATCTGGTACAGAGCCACTAGTTAGAGTAATGCTTGAAGGAAAAGAGGAAGGTCAAATAAAAGAATTAGCAACAAACCTTGCTAATTTAATACAATCAAAATTATCATAGGCATAAATTTTTATGCCTAAAGCGCCAGGACTTAATATATATTAAGTTGACGAGGACAGGGTTTATCGAATATCGGCGGATACCCTGCGGCATATCCACTGTCGTTAGATGATTCACAAAACCTATAAGTGATTATAGGGACAAAGGAACATTAGTGGATGGACCTTCCTCCTTAAATAAAAAATATAAATTTTAAGGAGGTAAATATTTTATGTGTGGTATAGTAGGTTATATAGGAAACAAAAAGGCAACAGATGTATTAGTAGAAGGATTATCAAAGCTTGAGTACAGAGGTTATGACTCAGCAGGAGCAGCTATCAATACTGGAGAAAGTTTACAGGTAAGAAAGTTTAAAGGAAGACTTGCTGTTCTTGAAGAAAATCTAAAGAATTTTCCAGTAGAAGGGAATTTAGGGATAGGTCATACTAGATGGGCAACACACGGAGCTCCATCTGACAAAAACTCACATCCACATCTTAATATGGATGAGACTATAGCTGTAGTTCACAATGGAATAATAGAAAACTATATGGAATTAAAAGAAGAATTAATGAGTGAAGGAGTTGTATTTAAATCAGAAACAGACACAGAAGTAGTAGCTCATTTAATAGATAAATACTATAAAGGAGATTTGTTTGATGCAGTATATAAAGCTGTAGCAAAATTAAGAGGGGCATATGCTTTAGGAATTACATGCAAAGATTATCCAGATATGTTAATAGCAGTTAGAAAAGATAGCCCACTTATAGTCGGACTTGGAGAAGGAGAAAACTTCATAGCATCAGATATTCCTGCTATATTAAAATATACAAGAGATATATATTTACTTGAAAATGGAGAAGTAGCAGTTTTAACTAGAGACGATGTAAAGGTATATAACGAAAATAAAGAAGAAGTTAAAAAAGAAGTTTACCATGTAACATGGGATGTTGAAGCCGCTTCTAAAGGTGGATATGACCACTTTATGATAAAAGAGATAAATGAGCAGCCAAATGGAGTAAAAGAAACATTAGTTAGAAGGCTTGATGAAAACAGAAATATAAAACTAGATAATATAAACCTTACAAAAGAAGATTTAGATAAAATAAATAAGGTATATATAGTTGCCTGTGGAACAGCTTATCACGCAGGGCTTGTTGGAAGATACGCTATAGAAAAGTTTGCTAAGATACCAGTAGAAACAGATGTAGCATCTGAATTTAGATATAGAGATCCGTTTGTTGATGAAAATACACTACTGATAGTTGTAAGTCAATCTGGAGAAACTGCAGATACACTAGCAGCACTTAGAGAAGCTAAGTCTAAGGGAGCAAGAATACTTGCAATAACTAATGTTGTAGGATCTTCTATATCAAGAGAAGCTGATGATGTATTCTATACTTGGGCAGGACCAGAAATAGCAGTTGCATCTACAAAGGCTTATACAACACAATTAGTTTCTTTATATATGATAGCTCTTGATATGGCTATGAAAAAAGGAACAATAACACAAGAGTTTTATAACCAAGTTATAAATGACTTAGAAAATATACCAAGCAAAATAGAAGAAATACTAAATAACTCTGATGAAATAGAAAAAATAGCAGAGGAAATAAAAGAAGCAAAAAATGCTTTCTATATAGGTAGAGGACTTGACTACTATGTTGCTATGGAAGGAGCTCTTAAAATAAAAGAAATTTCTTACATGCATGCAGAAGCATTTGCAGCAGGAGAGTTAAAGCATGGAACAATAGCTTTAATAGAAGAAAATATTCCTGTAGTTGCAATAGCAAGTCAAGGTAGCTTATTTGAAAAAATGGTTTCAAATATGGAAGAAGTAAAAGCTAGAGGAGCTTATGTTATAGCAGTTGCTCAAGAAGGAAACAAAGAAGTAGAAAAAGCTGCAGATAGAGTAATCTATATACCAAAAGTTAATGATATATTAGCAAGTATATTAACAGTAATACCACTTCAACTTCTTTCTTACTATGTATCTGTAAAAAGAGGATGCGATGTAGATAAGCCAAGAAACTTAGCAAAATCAGTAACAGTTGAATAGATTTTAGGATCAGTAGTTATTTATGATACAACTAAGAAAGTTATTGAAAAATAACAATATCTCATAAACACAAAAAAGTACGACTATATCATTTGATATAATCGTACTTTTTTTCTAACTTATATTCATAAAGTCTTTAGTATAGTGATTATAAAGAATATATCTAGTAGCAATGTAGAGCATAAAGAATATTACGCTAAATATTAAAACAATAGCACTTTCGCTAAAGCCTACCATAATCTTATAAATAAAATAATATACAAAACCTATAACAATTCTAACACTCAAAGATAAAAACACATTAAGGTTGTTTTTAACTGCTGCAGTTGGATTACTCCAGTTAAGCAGCGGTCTTTTTATGTTTATAATCATGTCAATAGTAGAGAAAAATAAAGTTGAACAAATACAAAATACTAAAGATAAAGTAAGCACCTTTAAAGATATTGGTAAATAAATTCCTCCTAAAAGTGAAAGAACTAATGAACAAGCAAGTGATAAGACTATACTTGAATAAACTCTATATTTTATATTATCTTTTGCAGAGATAGGTAAAATCATTGTTTCCCAAAAGGCCTTACCTTCTCTGGTAATTGCTGTAGCAGAAAGGCCACCTACAATAGCAGGAGCTGTAATTGTTAGAGAATATATATATATAATGTATGGTTTAATTTCAGGTGAATTAAATATATCTGTTGTAATTTCTCCTGTAAAAAACAAAACTATAAACATAATAACAGGAAGCATCATTGTAAGCACTGTATTTAAAAGAAATATAGGATTAGAAAAGATTATTAGTATATGTCTTTTAACCATCTGGTATGATTTACTTTTCTTTTTATAATATACTTTTCCTCTTTGAACTAATGAACTACTTTCTTGATTAAATATAAGTAAAGCTTTTTTATAAAGTAAACTAGAAATAAAGTAAAATACAAACCCAAAAACTATATTTAACAAAATAAAGTATAAAGCATTAATAAATGAGCCTTGAACCATCTTAGTTAACCATATACTAGGAGGGAATCTCCTTCCTATAAGGTATAAAAGCCCATCCTCCTTAAGTAAAAAACTAGAAAAATTTTCAGGATCCATTTGAACCTTAGCTAAATATATTTGAACATATATTATAGTAACGATTAAAACTATATTACCTATAAGAACTAAAAAATTTCTTTTATCAGTTTTTGCTAAGAAAGACATAAATGGAAGTACAATTATTATAGATAAAAGTAAAGGAACTATAGGTAAAAGTAATAAAGCTATTATGCAAGCTAAGAGTGTATATAGATCAAATCCTGATTTAAATATATAAACTATGCAAGATGATCCAAATAATAATAGTCCCATGCCAAACAAATAAATGTAGATAGCACTCAATTTTGCAAATATAATATTACTAGCTTTTATAGGAAGTGTAGTTAAAAACTTTAAGTCTTTTGAATAAAAAAATGATGAAATAACAAATGGAATGCTAGAAAAAAACATAATCATAACACTACCTATATAGACATAAGTAATTGTAAGCTGTTTGTATCCTATCATCGAGAAATTATCATATATCTTTAATACAAATTGAATAACAGGCATAACTACAACTAGTGGTATCAAAAGAGAAATAATCTTTAAATACTTATTCCTTGCATTGATCTGCTGAGTATATTTAGCAAAAAAATCTATTAATTGAATTTTAGTTAAAGATATAATCTTATTCATCTTTAGTCATCTCCAAGAAAATTTCTTCTAATGTTGAATTAGATTTACTTTTTATATTCTCAGCAGTATCATAAGCTATTAGCCTTCCCTTATGGATTATAGCTACCTTATCACAAAGATTTTCAACAACTTCTAATAAGTGAGATGAGAAAAATACAGTACCGCCATTTTTACAATGATCTTTCATTAGGTCTTTCAAAATCTTAGCTGAATGAGGGTCAAGGCCAACTAAAGGTTCATCTAATATAAATAACTTAGGGTTTGGAAGTAAAGCTCCGGATATTAACAGTTTTTGTCTCATACCATGAGAATACGAGTTAATAGTTTTTGTGAGAGCATCGTAAATTTGAAATGTCTTAGTGAACTTTTCAATTCTTTTTTTTCTATCATTTATTGAAACATCATACATATCTGCAATAAAGTTAAGATAATCTATACCCTTGATGCTATCAAAAATAGTAGGATGATCTGGAACAAAAGTAAAGTTTTTCTTTGCTTCAACAGGATCTTTAGTAATATCTAATCCATTTATTGATATCTTTCCGCTATCAGGAGATATCATTCCAGTTATCATTTTTATAGTAGTTGTCTTACCTGCACCATTTGGACCAATAAATCCAACAATTTCTCCTTTGTTTATTTCTAAAGAAATATTATCTACTGCTTTTTTAGACTTATCATAGCTTTTTGATACGTTATTTAAAATAAGCAAAATATTCACCCCTTATCTAAGTATTAAAAACAAGTACTATAGATACTATAAGTATAATTATAGTAGCAATGCCAAGAACTATTCTTACAGGATGTGCAAAGTTTACAGTCCACCCAATTCCAAAACGCTTTTCTATCCATAAGCTAGGATCATCAGGATTGTAATAAAATAGACCCCATTTCCAATAGTCATCGTCATCTTTATGAATTAATTTTTCATTCTCAATTTCATTACTATCTACATTAACTCTACTTCCACTTTGACCAGTTATTAAAGAAAAAACAGTTAAGACTACTAGAGGAAATACAATGGATAAAATATTTATAATAATATTAAAAGTATGAGAAAAATTTATAACTCCTAAAATACAAAGCTGAATATATAAAAAGTGTGTTATGATCCAAATAGAAGTAAGTATAGTAAACAGTCCCCAACGCCTACTAGCTATTAAATTTTGTTTTTCTGATGTCTTTGGCTTTGCAGGATCAATTGTCATCTTAGATTTACTTATCATAACAGAAATAAAATAAAACATAATGAGCATACCTAATTGTGTCATAGGAACTGAAAACACTGTAACAAAGCTTTTAGCTTTATAAGTAGTTATTGCTCCCTTAAAGTCAAAGTGAGTAGGTATTTGATCTGGGAGATTAGGATATAAAATAGCACTAATCACCCAAGTAAACAAAACTATGACAGCGGGTATTATGTGATATTTCATAGAAATTTTTCTTTTAGGAGAATTACTATTAGTACTTACAATTACAACTTGTTTTTTATCAATAATCCAGCCCTCAGTTTTTTTAAGATTCTTAACTTTAAGATGTATATAAATATAGTTAGCTGTAAGAACTAGTATAAATGCAAAAACGCTGACATTGAAAGCATTGGGAATTTCATATATAAACCCTACAGTATAAAAAATTAGCATAACTAGTGTTAAAGATATACTATAGTTTCTCATATAAATTTTTTTAAGTCTTTTAACCTTTTCATCACTAGATATATTCTGAGGCACATTGACTCCGAAAAGTAAAGTTTTTTTACTGTAATATGGCATTAATATACCAAATACCAAAAGTGGAAGATATATAGTAAAAAAATTTATAAAAAGCACAAACGAAAGCACCTACTCACTCCCTTTCTTAGCAAATTTTGAAAATTTCTCATTTATAATTTCTATGAATTTTTCTTTAGATATTCCTCTTAAATATGCTTGGGCTGCAATAACTTCAAGAGTTGATTCTAGTGATTCTATATAATCTTGAGTGATATTAATACTAAGTTCAGGATTTATCATAACTCCTTGTCTACGATGAATTACAACCCATCCTTCTTGTTTAAGTTGTGTATATACCTTATTAATAGTGTGAAAATTAACTCCAATATCAGCAGCTAACTGTCTTACAGAAGGAAGACTTTCCCCAGGAGACAACTGACCAGTAGCAATTCCTTTGATTATTTGATTTTTTATTTGCTGATATATAGGAATTTCAGATTCAAAATCTATACTCAGTAGCATTTTTACCTCCTTTACACTAGTTGTTATATATATTATATAACAGAAGCGATGGAAAGTTGCAATATAAATTATAAATTCAATACACAAATGATAGGTTTGTATAGTTATGTTCACATGATATAATAGTCATAAATATATTAAGAAGGAGGAGGTAAGATTATGAATAAAATATTAATAGCAATAGCTTTAGTTATAGGATTTATAGCTATGTCTTTAATAGGAACATACAATGGATTAGTATCTAAAGCAGAAGAAGTAGATAGTCAGTGGGCAAATGTTGAAAGTAAACTACAAAGAAGATATGACCTTATACCAAATCTAGTAGAAGCAGTTAAAGGGTCTATGAAACAAGAACAAGAAATATTTGGTCAAATAGCTGAAGCAAGAGCTAAAATGGCAGGAGCACAAACTACAGAAGAGAAAGTTTTAGCATCTAACCAATTAGAAGGAGCTTTAGGAAGATTACTTGTAGTTATGGAAAATTATCCAGAACTTAAATCGAATCAAAATGTATCAAAACTTATGGATGAGCTTTCAGGAACTGAAAATAGAATATCGGTTGAAAGAGATAGATACAATGCAGTAGTTAGAGATTACAACAAGAAGATAAGGAGCTTTCCAACTAACCTAATGGCAAAGGCTATGGGGTTTGAAACTAGAAACTATTTTGAAGCATCAAAAGATGCTCAAGCTGCTCCAAAAGTTAAGTTTTAAAAGGCGGGATAAAATTGAGAAAAAATAAATTATTTATAATAGCTACTGTATGTTTAATAGTGCTTTTAAATATCATAACAGTATTTAGTATAAATTTACCTAATCAAACAAATGAATTTTATGTAGCAGATTTTGCAAATATTTTATCCCAAGATACAAAAAAATTTATAATAAATACAAACTTAAATTACGAAAAGACAAAAGAAATGCCACAAATAGTAGTAGTTACAGTAAAAAGCCTAGAAGGGCATGATACTTTAGACTATTCTGTAAAATTATTTGAAAAGTGGAAAATAGGAAATAAAAAGTACGATAATGGAATTTTAGTACTCCTTGCTCCTAATGAAAGAAAGATAAGAGTAGAAGTAGGATATGGTCTAGAAGGAGCATTACCTGATGGTAAGGTAGGAGAAATACTAGACTATGCAAAAGGTGATTTATCAAATGCTAATTACGATGAAGGAATAAGAAAGATATTTTATCTACTAGCACAGAATGTAAACAAAGAATATGGATATGAAGATAGCAACATATTTGAAAAATATAACAATATATATAGTATAAATACATCACAAAATGATGATATAGGGTTAATTCCTAAAATAATAATAGTATTTTTTGTGTTTTTTATATTCTGGGCAGATCATAGATTTGCTCAGGGATTTTTTACAGGAATGATCTTAAGGTCTTTTTTAAGAGGAGGACATTATAAAGGAGGACCTGGAGGATCTTCAGGAAAAGGTGGAAGCTCAGGTGGTGGAGGAGCAGGTAGAGATTTTTAAAATTTAATATAAAAACTAAAGGTATAACCCCTGTCTAAATTGTTAATAATGAAAATATCAAAATAAAATTTAGATGGGGGTATTTTTTTATGAAAAGATTATTTTGTTTTGCAATTATTTTAGTATTATTTGTAAGTATATTAAGTATATCTCAGGCACAAGGAGAAAATGGTTATGAAGAGATTTTAAATGTTTTTGAAAAGACTAATTCTAATTTTGAAGGATACTATATAAATGGACATGTAGAAATAAGTGATAGATTTTTAGAGTTTAAGGAAATGGAAGAGATAATAGACTCTCTAAACAGTATATACGGAATAAGAAAAAGTGATTTAAATTATACAAAATCTGAAGAAAATGGATTTAGACAAATGTATACATATACACAAAATGAAAATTTAGAAAATGTATCAGTTATAGTACAAAGCCAACTAAGTGAAAATGTGGAAGAGACACATATTATTATTGACATTCAGTCAAATCAAGTGTATAAAAGTATAGTGAGTAATTATGAAAAAGTTAGGGATATTTTATCCAAATATTCTGAAAAGGTAGATATATATACTTGTTTAATTGGATCTTATGAAGGAAATGTAGATTATATAAATAAAGCTAATTATGTACTAAAAAAACTTGGAGCAGAAAAAGTAGAAGAAATAATAGATGATAGATTTATATCTTTAACTGGTTATACAAAAAATATAAAAGAGTATATATCATTTGCTAAAAGAAAAGTAAATGTAAATGTATCAGTTAGATACAGTGAATATGATAACAAGACGTATATTTATATAGGAACACCACTTATAGTATTAGAATATTAAGAAAGGGATGAAAAAAATGGCTAATATAATAGTAAGAAAAAGCGGACCTTTAAAAGGAAGAGTTAGAATAAATGGGGCTAAAAATGCAGTACTTCCTATAATAGCAGCTACACTTTTAGCTGAAGGAAAATCAGTTATACAGGGAGTGCCTAATTTAAGAGATGTTCATGTTATATCAGATCTACTAAGGCATCTAGGAGCATATGTTAAGTATGAAAATGATACATTAACTGTTGATGCTAGTAATATAGTAAATTTTGAAGCACCTTATGATTTAGTTAGAAAAATGAGAGCTTCATTCTTAGTTATGGGGCCACTTCTTGCAAGGTTTAAAATATCAAAAATATCTATGCCAGGAGGTTGTGCTATAGGGACAAGACCTATAGACTTACATTTAAAAGGTTTTAGAGCATTAGGATGCGATGTTGACATAGACCATGGATTTGTTGAAGCAAGATGCGAAACTTTGGTTGGAACTAAAATATATCTAGATTTTCCATCTGTTGGAGCAACTGAAAATATCATGATGGCAGCTGTTTTAGCTAAGGGAACAACAATAATAGAAAATGCTGCAGAAGAACCAGAAATAGTTGACCTTGCTAACTTCTTAAACAAGATGGGTGCTAATGTAAAAGGAGCAGGAACAAATACTATAAAGATAGTAGGTGTAGACAAACTTCATGGAGCAAACCACACCGTAATACCTGACAGAATAGAGGCAGGAACATATATGGTTGCTGCAGCTATAACAAAGGGAGATATACTAGTAGAAAATGTTTTACTTGATCACTTAAAGCCTGTAATTGCAAAACTAAGAGAAGTAGGTTGCCAAATATATGAAATGGAAAATGCAGTTAGAGTAATAGGTCCAAAAGAAATCAAAGCTGTAGATATAAAAACGCTTCCTCATCCAGGATTTCCTACAGATATGCAGGCTCAATTTATGGCACTTTTAACGATAGCAAATGGAACATCTGTTGTAATAGAGACTGTGTTTGAAAATAGATTTATGCATGTTCAAGAGTTAAATAGAATGGGAGCATCTATAACTATAGAAGGAAGAAGTGCAGTAGTTAAGGGATGTAAAAACCTTCAAGGTGCTAAGGTAAATGCCACAGACCTAAGAGCAGGAGCAGCACTTATACTTGCAGGTCTTGTAGCTGAAGGAGAAACTATAATAGGACAAACTTATCACATAGATAGAGGATATGTAAACATAGAAGAAAACTTTAGATCATTAGGAGCTAATATAGAAAGAATACATGAATAAATTAAAGGGTATTTTCATAGACTTTAGTTAAGTGAAACTATCAGAGGAGGAGGTCTATGAAAAACCCTTTTTTAATTATTATCTATACATTTATAATACTTATTATATTTCCAGTAATATTAACATTTGCTCTTTATAGAACGGATAAGCCTGTAATAAACAATAGTGAAACAATTAAAGACAAAGATATTACAACTATAAATGTGTACAATCATAGAACAAATAAAATAGAGAAAATGAATATAGAAGAATACCTATATAATGTTGTAGCATCTGAAATGCCCGCTACATTTCACGAGGAAGCTTTGAAAGCGCAGGCTATAGCAGCAAGAACGTATGTATTTTATAAAATGGAAAATGGTGGAGAAAATAATGATAAGCATCCAGGAGCAGTTGTGTGTACAGATCATACTCACTGTCAAGAATACTTAAGTTTAGATCAGTTAAAAAATGCTCATGGGAAAGAATGGGTAAATGATATGTGGCCGAAAGTAAAAAAAGCAGTACAAGATACTAAGGGTATGATTTTAAAGTATGAAGGTAAAGTGGTAGAGCCCCTTTATCATTCGACAAGTGGAGGTAAAACAGAAAATTCTGAGGAAGTATTTGCTGCAAAGGTTCCCTATTTAAGATCTGTTGAAAGCCCGCATGAAGAAGGGTCTCCAAGACTTATTGCAGTGGTTAAGATGACGGAAAAAGAGTTTAAGAGCAAGTTAAAATCTATCTATAACAATATGAAATTTTCAAATGATTTATCAAAAGATATAAATATATTGTCAAGAACAACAGGAGGATCTGTTAAGGAAGTAGTTATAGGTTCTGTTAAGCTTAGAGGAAGAGATGTAAGAAGTGCATTGAACTTAAATTCAGCAGATTTTGAAATAAGTGTTAAAGATGGATATGTAAGTATACAAACAAGGGGATATGGTCATGGTGTTGGAATGAGTCAATGGGGAGCAAATGGAATGGCTAATCAAGGTTATAAGTATGATGAAATTTTAAAGCATTATTTTAAAGGTGTGGATATACAAAAAATATATTAAGAAGAGACGAAAGTCTCTTCTTTTTTTGTATAGAATTTTCAAAACAGGAGAAAATATAGATGTGGAGGTGGAAAGCGTGGAAAATAATAAAAACAACAAATTCAAGAAAATATTAGAAAAAGATAGCTTTTATTTAGTTTTATTCCTGTGTGTGTGTTTAGTAGCATTTACTGCTGTTTGGGCTACTAAAAACAGTGTAGACAACTTAATGACCAATAGTGGATTTAAGAACCTAGAATATTCTGAGCTTTTAGATGATGAGAAGGATTTAGCGGATTCAGAAGGTGAAATTCATCTTATAAAGGATGATGAAGACGCTGTAACTGCAAGTACTAATCCAAATGAAAATTTACAAAAGGCGAAAGAAAAACTAGAAAAGGAAGCAGCTCAAAATAAAAATTCACAGCCTTTAGCAGTTATGCCAGTTGAAGGGAAAATAATCAGAGAGTTTTCAGATTCAACTCTTAGCTACTCACCAACTTTAGAACAATGGGAATTACATAAAGCTGTAGATATAAAAGTGAGCGAAAATACTCCTGTAAGAGCTATGAAAGATGGTGAAGTAGTACAGATAACAAGAAACAGCAAACACGGAGTAACTGTGAAAATAAAACATAGCGAACAGTTATATACCTTATATGGAAACTTATCAACAGAGGTATTAGTTGAAGAAGGAGATTTTGTAAAAGCAGGAGATGTTATAGGATCTGTAGGAAATACGTCTATTGTAGAGAGCAAAGAAGGCCCTCACCTACATTTAGAAGCTATAAAAGATGGAAAATATATAAATCCCCTTTCTTTAATAAAATAAAGTTTATACAGGCTTAACCTTAAACTAAAGGTTAAGCCTGTTCTATTTTATATATAAAGATCATATATATAAGTAAAATGGTAGCTTAGGGGGGGGAAGATTGAAAGAATATATAGAAAAAAGAGCTTTATCACTAGCACAGTATATATTAAAAGAAGGTGCTACCGTAAGGGAAACGGCCAAAAACTTTGGAATTAGCAAAAGTACAGTACACAAAGATGTTACAGAACGATTATTTGAGATAAATCCTGTACTTGCTAAAGAGGTAAAATGTGTGCTAGATAAGAATAAATCTGAAAGACACATAAGAGGTGGAATGGCTACAAAATTAAAATATATAAGCAAGTCCCAAAAAGATGCAGGATAGATATCCTGCATTTTTTTCTTGACTAAAAGAGGTTTTTTGTATATTTTTGTAGAATAAAGAAGGTTGATGAATATAAGATGGATAGGAGAGATAATAATGAGCAAATTTTTGCCTGATATAGGAATAGATTTAGGAACTGCATCGGTTTTAGTATATGTAAAAGGAAAAGGTATAGTGTTAAAAGAGCCTTCAGTTGTAGCAGTAGATAAAAAAAATGATAAAGTATTAGCAGTTGGTGAAGAAGCTAGAAAAATGATAGGAAGAACACCAAGTAACATAGTTGCTATAAGACCTTTAAAGGATGGGGTTATATCTGATTATGATACAACAGAAAAAATGATAAAATATTTTGTTGATAAAGTATTGGGAAGAAAAGGACTATTTAAATTTTTTATGCCTAGAATTATGGTATGTGTTCCGTCTGGAGTTACTGAAGTAGAAAAAAGAGCAGTTGAAGAAGCTACAAGACAAGCAGGAGCAAGACAAGTATATATAATAGAAGAACCTATAGCTGCAGCTATAGGAGCAGGATTAGATATTGCTCAGCCTACAGGAAATATGGTAGTAGATATAGGAGGGGGTACAGCCGATATAGCAGTAATTTCTCTAGGTGGAGTAGTGGTTAGTGCTTCGATAAAGATGGCAGGAGATAAATTTGATGAAGCGATAATAAAATATATAAGAAAAAAGCACAACTTACTAATAGGAG
Source organism: Alkalithermobacter thermoalcaliphilus JW-YL-7 = DSM 7308 (assembly GCA_001584565.1). GTDB lineage: Bacteria > Bacillota > Clostridia > Peptostreptococcales > Peptostreptococcaceae > Alkalithermobacter > Alkalithermobacter thermoalcaliphilus. Next base: position 118,963 of record LSFY01000001.1, read on the forward strand.
AAAGAACAGCAGAAGAAATAAAAATAAATATAGGTTGTGCATCAAAGAGACAGGTAGAAGCTTCTATGAATGTAAAAGGGAGAAATTTAGTTACAGGACTACCTGAGACTATAAAAATAAATTCAACAGAAATGTTAGAAGCTTTACAAGAAAGTGTTTCTCAAATAGCAGAAGCTATGCACAGTGTTTTAGAAAAAACTCCTCCAGAGCTTGCATCAGATATAAGTCAAAGAGGAATTGTGATGACAGGAGGAGGATCGCTTCTTTGGGGATTAGATAAATTAATACAACAAAGAACGGGAATAAAAGTTAACATAGCTGATGATGCTATATCTTGTGTTGCAAAGGGAACAGGAGAAGCTTTAAATTCACTAAATGTACTTCAAAGAGGCGGAGGAATAAAAGTAAAAATATAATTATATTTCCTTAATATTCATATAAAGGTCTTATTTATTTTTACGATATAATATAGGTAGAATAATTTTTTTTGGAGTGATAATATGTTCAGGGGTCTTTATACTGCTACTTCTGCAATGCAGACAAATCAGAAGAAAATAGATGTAATAGGTAACAATATAGCCAATGCAAATACAAATGGATTTAAAAAAGATTTAGTTTTAACAGAGGCTTTTTCTGAAAAGTTAGTTCATAAAATAAATGGAACTACAAATTATAAGCCTTTAAATGATAATTTAGATATAAAAAGAGATGGACAAGGGTATTATATTCAAGCTAAAAATGGATTTTTTACAGTTGAAAGTCATAGAGGAAAAAGTTATAGCAGACAAATAAGATTTGCTGTGGACAATGAAGGATATTTAAAAACATACACAAGAGATATAAACAGAGAAATAGATACTACAACAGGAAATTATGTATTAGATAAAAATGGAAATAGAATACAAGTTAATGGAGAGTTTGAAATAGATCAAAATGGAAACATAATAACTGGAGCAAATGTAGTAGGAAACATTTTATATAATCCTCCTAAAACTGTTATAGGAACAGTTAATGCTGGTCTTAGAATAGATAGAATACAGACAAATTTTATACAAGGGCAAATGATGGAAACTAAAAATACACTAGACTTTGCTATAAATGGAGATGGTTTTTTTAAAGTACAAACACCTAATGGAGAAAGATATACAAGAAATGGTGCATTCTTCATAAATGAAAGATCACAGCTTGTAACTATGGATGGTTATTTAGTTTTAGGAAAAAATGGACCTATAATTTTAAATAAAGATTTTGATATAAATGAACTTGGCCAAATATATGTAAATGGAGAGTATTTAGATACTTTAGACATAGTAAATATATTAAATGTAAATGGGTTAAGAAAAGAAGGGCATTCTCTTTATAAAATGGAAGAAGGAATAGATCCTGTTATAGAAGAGTTTAATGGACAGATTTTTCAAGGATTTTTAGAAACATCAAATGTAGATATAGTAAATGAAATGATCCATATGATAAATGTACTGAGGGAATATGAAAGCAATCAAAAGATTATAAGATCATACGATGAGATACTAGGCAAGGCTGTCAATGAAATCGGTAAATTATAGTGGGAGTGATAAGAAATGATGCGAGCTATGTGGACTGCTGCAAGTGGAATGAAAGCACAGCAGCTTAATATAGATACAATATCTAACAATTTAGCTAATGTAAATACAACTTCTTATAAAAAACAAAGAATAGAATTTAAGGACCTTTTATATGAAACTGCTAAAAAAATAAACTTAAATGATGGACAAGGAAAACCTGTTAATCTTCAAATAGGTCATGGTGTTATGGCTTCTGCTACAACTAGAATGTTTGAAAGTGGAAATCTGGAAAGAACAGATAATAAAACAGATTTAGCTTTAGATGGTCCTGGATTTTTTGTAGTACAATCTTTATCTGGAGAAATGCTTTATACAAAAGATGGATCTTTTAAGTTAAGCATAGAAGGTGACTATAAAAAGCTTGTAACATCAGAAGGATATGCAGTTTTATCAGATGAAGATAAAGAAATATTAATTCCAAACAATATGAAAGATATTAATATAGATGAAGACGGATTTATATCAGTAACACTTGAAGATGACGAAATACAGACAATAGGAAGAATAAAAATATCACAATTTATAAATCCAGAGGGGTTAGAAGCTGTAGGAAGAAACTTATTTAAGGCAACTTTTGCATCTGGGCAAGAAATTCCATTAAATGAAAGAGGAAGAAATACAAAGATATATCAAGGTTTTTTAGAAACTTCTAATGTTAAGATAGTAGATGAAATGATAAAACTTATAACAGCACAAAGAGCTTATGAGATAAATTCTAAAACTATTCAAACTGCAGATGATATGATGCAAATAGCTAATAACCTTAGAAGATAGGTGATTTGATTGAGAATAAATAATATAAATTTAGATCAAATAAAAAGCGATATAGATAATGCAAAAGATAATAAAAAGTTAATGGATGCATGCAAACAGCTTGAATCAGAATTTATAAAAATAATGTTTAAACAAATGCAAAAAACTGCTAATGTATTTCAAAGTGAAGATAAATCTCATGCTAAAAGCATATTTGAAGAAATGTATATCGATGAGTTATCAAATAAAGCCTCTAAAACTTCTCAACTAGGACTTGCAAAACTTATATATGATCAATTTACGAAGACAACTATCAAAAGATAAGAATTCTTATTCTTATCTTTTTTCTTTTAAAAAAACGGTGTAGATGGTATAATAAATATAAATTAGCACTAGGTATTAAAAGGAGGTTTCAAATGCTTAATATTGATGAAATAAAAAATATAATTCCTCACAGATATCCATTTTTACTAGTAGATAAAATATTAGAACTTGAACCAGGAAAAAGAGCTGTAGGAATAAAAAATGTTACAGTAAATGAGCCGTTTTTTCAAGGTCACTTTCCAGAATATCCATTAATGCCAGGAGTTCTTATAGTTGAGGCCATGGCGCAGGTAGGTGCGATAGCTATTTTATCACTAGATGAGTATAAGGGGAAACTAGGAGTATTTACAGGAATAGATGATGTAAGATTTAAAAAGGAAGTTAGACCTTCAGATGTATTAAAAATGGAAGTTGAGCTAATTGCGATGAGAAGGGGCATAGGAAAAGCACAAGCTAAAGCCTATGTAGGAGAAGATCTTGTTTGCAGTGGAAATTTAATGTTTGCTATAGTAGATAAAAAATCTTCTAATTTTTAAAATCCTCTAAATTTTAGAGGATTTTTTTCATATAATTTAGAAGTATGATAAAATATAATAAACAAAAGGAGGTTTTTTATGAAGTACATAAAGATATATAATGAATGGATGAACAGCCCATATTTTGATGAAGAAACAAAAACAGAGCTCTTAGCTATAAGAGATGACCAAAAGGAGATTGAAGATAGGTTTTATAAAAACTTAGAATTTGGAACTGCTGGAATGAGGGGAATAATAGGAGCAGGGACTAATAGAATAAATAAATATACTGTAAGAAGGGCTACATTTGGACTTGGAAATTGCATAATAAATAAAAAAGGAGAAGAGGGAAGAAAAAGAGGAGTTGTAATAGCTCATGACTGTAGACATAGGTCAAAAGAGTTTTCGATAGAAGCTGCTAAGACTTTAGCTTCTTTAGGAATAAAATCGTTTTTGTTTGATGACCTAAGAACCACTCCTGAATTATCATTTGCTGTAAGAAATTTAGGAGCAATAGCTGGAATAGTAATAACTGCAAGTCACAATCCCCCTGAATATAATGGATATAAAGTGTATTGGGAAGATGGAGCACAGGTAACATCTGATATTGCTCAGGAAATAATCGGGGAAATAGAAAAAATAAATGATTATAGTGTAATTCCAACTATAGACGAAGATCTTGCAAGAAATAAAGAATTAATAAATCTATTAGGAGAAGATCAAGACACAGCATTTATAGAGGTCGTTAAAAAGCAATCGCTAAGGCCAGATATAATAGAGAAAGTTTCAGATGAGTTTAAAATAGTATTTACACCTTTCCATGGAACAGGTAATAAGCCGGTAAGAAGAGTACTAAAGGAAGTAGGATTTAAAAACGTTTTAGTTGTAAAGGAACAAGAAAATCCAGATCCTAACTTTTCAACTGTAGCTTATCCAAATCCAGAAGAAAAAGAAGCATTTAATCTTTCTATAGAACTTGCAAAAAAAGAAAATGCTCATATAATAATAGGAACAGACCCAGATTGTGATAGAGTTGGAGCAGTAGTTAAAAATAAAGATGGAGAATATGTAGTTTTAACTGGAAATCAAACAGGAGCTCTTTTGCTTGAGTACATACTTTCAAACAAGAAAGATAAAGGGTCTTTACCTGATAATTCAGTAATAATAAAGACTATAGTAACATCAAAATTTGGTCAAGTCGTTGCACAAAATTACGGAGTTGAAGTTTTAAATACACTTACAGGATTTAAATACATAGGAGAGAAAATAAAAGAATTTGAACAAACAAAAGAAAAAACTTTTATATTTGGGTATGAGGAAAGTTATGGATATTTATGTGGAACTCATGCTAGAGATAAAGATGCAGTTGTAGCATCAATGCTTATAGCAGAAATGGCAGCGTATTACTACACCAGAGGAATGAGTCTTTATGAAGGATTACTAGAACTTTATGAAAAATATGGATACTATAAAGAAGGACTGAAATCTTTAACTTTAAAAGGAAAAGAAGGATCTGAAAAAATAAAAGAGATGATTAAGCATTTTAAACAAAATCCTATTGAAAATATAGGAAAATACAAAGTAAAACAAATGAAAGATTATAGTAAAGGTATAGATAACCTTCCTAAATCTGATGTAATAATTTATGAAATGGAAGATGAGTCTTGGTGTGCTATAAGGCCATCAGGAACAGAGCCAAAAATAAAGTTTTATTTTTCAGTTAATGGAAAATCTTCTACTGATGTAGACGAAAAGTTAGAAAATTTAGTAGAAGGATTAATGAATAAGGTAAATGATTTTATGAAAAATTAAAGGGCAATGGGCCCTTTAATTTTGAAGAGGTGATTTTATGAACTTTATTTCTATATTTAATCAAATACTAGTGTTATTTTTACTTATATTAGTAGGGTATATATCTAATAAAAAAGGAATTATAACTAAAGATTCAAATAAAGATTTAAGCAATTTGATATTAAACATTACATTGCCAGCTCTTATAATAAAATCTATGCAATATAGTTTTTCAAGTGAAATGTTTAAAAAAAGTATAAGTATTCTTGGGATATCAGTAATTGTTTATACAATAGTAATAGGAATATCATTTTTAGTAGTTAAATTTTCAAACATAAAAGGAAAGGAAAGAGATGTATTTCAGTTTTTAATTATATTTCCGAATGTAGGATTTATGGGATATCCAGTTATAAATTCTATATATGGAGAAATAGGAGTATTTTATACTTCCATATTTAACATGATATTTGATATTCTCATATGGACTTTAGGAGTTTTTATTATATCTAGAAGCTCAGAAAATAAAGATTCAATGAATATAAAAAGGGTATTTTCCACTCCAGGAATAATAGCAGTTGCTATAGGTTATAGTTTATTTTTATTTTCAATATCTATTCCAAAACCTATATATGATGTGCTTAATTTAGTTGGAAATACAACAACCCCATTAGCTATGATGGTTGTAGGATCAGTACTTGCAGGATCTACAATAGATAAGGCATTTTCAAATTCAAAACTAATTGTAGTATCGATAATAAGGCTTATTTTTATACCTATTTTGATTTATGCTATCCTGAAAAATATTTTTAGGCTAGAACATTTGATGCTTGGTATACCTACAATAATATCTTCTATGCCGTGTGCAGCTAATGCAGCTATATTTGCTACAAGATACGAAAGTGATCATATATTAGCATCTCAAGGTGTTTTCTTAACAACATTACTTTCAGCATTTACAATACCTATATTAATACTTATGTTGCAAGTATAATAGAGGTTGCTATAATCTCTGACATTTCTACTATAAAATTAAGTCTTATATTATTGAAAGTAAATTTAATATCTTCATCGATTTGGTCAACTATAGCAACTATTGAAAAATCTCCTGTCTGTGGAAGTGTTTTTCCAACACCTTTCCCAGGTAGGATAGGACCTTTTCTTATTTGAATAGTACCTATGTTTTCTTTATCTCCCAAACAGGCATCTAGTGCTAAAAATAATCCATCTGGATGCTTCTTTTTTATTTCGCTTAGAGCTTCATATATATTAAGTGCATGTATTGGACTTTCTAAAGTTCCGTACACAGGATATTTATAATCGCTGTTTTTTAACATAGTTCCAACTATAGGGCCTAAAGAGTCGCCTATACATCTGTCAGTACCTATACACACAATTACAGTTTTGTTGTTTATAATTTCTTTTAAAGCTGTAGTTAGAATATTTACACAATCATCTTCTTTATAATTTGCTTTAACTATATACACAAGATAGCACCTCCTAGTAATACACTATATGAGATGCGATCATAAAATATGAAAATGATAAATATGATATAATTATAGTGTTGGAGGTGAGATCTTTGGAATTTATAAGAAAAGAAATTTTACTTTTAATGATGTCTTTAATGCCAGTTGTAGAATTAAGAGGAGCAATACCTTATGGAATATCCCTTGGATTTAATCCAATTCATGTTTATATAACTTGCCTTATAGGATCAATACTTCCATCTCCTATTATAATACTTACGTTTAGACATATAATAAAGTGGATAAAAAACAATAAATATTTATATAAAATAGGCCACTTCATTGACATTAAATTAAACAAAAAAGGGAAAAATATAAGGAAATATAAAATGCTCGGTCTTATTGTTTTTGTTGCACTTCCAATTCCATCTACAGGAGTTTGGAGTGGATCTATGATTGCATCAATTCTTAGGTTTAGAATAAAGGATGCCTTAATTTCTATCACCCTAGGAAATATGATAGCAGGAATTATAGTACTTTTACTTTCTTATCATTTAATATAAAAAAGTATTGACAAGCTATATTTTAAATAGTATACTAAGACAAGTGAGAAAAATTACATAAATCTTGATGCCTTATCAAGAGAGGTGGAGGGAAAAGGCCCTATGAAGCCCAGCAACCGCCCTAATGGGTACGGTGCTAATTCCTGCAGGACATTCTGCAAGATGAGGATAGCTTGAAAAATTAGCCTCTTCTTGTGTGGAAGAGGCTTTAATTTTATAATACATAGGAATTAATAAATTATGGGAAGGTTATAATTTCCTATGTGTTTTGACAAAGTCTTCTTTTTAAAGAAAGAATTTGTTCATTTAAAAAGGAAATAATAAAAAAGAATAAATAAAGGAGGTAAAAAAGATGGTAAAAAGATTATTTACTTCAGAATCAGTAACAGAAGGACATCCAGATAAGATATGTGACCAAATATCTGATGCTATATTAGATGCTATATTAGCTAAAGACCCTCAAGCTAGAGTTGCTTGTGAAACTAGTGTTACTACAGGACTTGTATTAATAGCAGGAGAAATTACAACTAGTGCATATGTAGATATTCCTAAGGTAGTTAGAAGCACTATAGAAGAAATAGGATACACAAGAGCTAAGTACGGATTTGACTGTGATACTTGTGCTGTACTTACTTCTATAGACGAGCAATCTCCTGATATAGCAATGGGAGTTAATGAAGCTTTAGAGAGCAAAAAAGGAGAAATGAAAGACGAAGTTGAAGCAGTAGGTGCTGGAGACCAAGGTATAATGTTTGGATTTGCTTGCAATGAAACTGAAGAACTTATGCCACTTCCAATATCTTTATCTCATAAATTAGCTAAGAGATTAGCTGATGTTAGAAAAAATGGAACTTTATCTTACTTAAGACCAGATGGAAAAACTCAAGTAACGGTAGAATACCACGATGATAAACCAGTAAGAGTTGATACTATAGTTATATCTACTCAACATGGACCTGAAGTTGACCATGCTACTATAGAAAGAGATATGATAGAGCATGTTATAAATAAAGTTGTACCTTCTAATTTATTAGATAAAAATACTAGATTCTTAATAAACCCAACAGGAAGATTCGTTATAGGTGGACCTCAAGGAGATGCAGGACTTACAGGAAGAAAGATAATAGTTGACACTTACGGTGGATATGCAAGACACGGTGGTGGAGCATTCTCTGGAAAAGATCCAACTAAAGTTGATAGATCAGCAGCATATGCAGCTAGATACGTTGCTAAGAATATAGTAGCAGCTGGACTTGCAGATAAATGCGAAATAGAACTTGCTTATGCTATAGGAGTTGCAGAGCCTGTATCTATACTAGTTGAAACTTTTGGAACTGGAAAAGTATCAGAAGAGAAACTAGTAGAGCTTGTTAAAAAGCACTTTGACCTAAGACCAGGAGCAATAATCAAAAACTTAAATCTTAGAAGACCTATATACAGACAAACAGCAGCTTATGGACACTTCGGAAGAACTGATATAGATGTTCCTTGGGAAAAAACTGATAAAGCTGAAATCTTAAGAAAAGAAGCTTTAGGAGAATAATTTTAAATACCCGATATTTGATATCGGGTATTTTTTATTGTTATAATATCTTTATAGGTATTATTAAGAGGTGCATCTATGGAAAATATAAAAGGTATGATAAATGAAATAATATTCAAAAACGAAGATAACGGATATACAGTAGCAACACTTGAAACTGATGATGATGAAATAACCATAGTTGGGTGTTTGCCGACATTATCTCTTGGAGAAACTATAAAAGTAACTGGTAAATGGATAAATCACAAAATATATGGACCTCAATTTGAAGTTGAATCTTTCATGATAGATACTCCATCTTCAGTGGATGGAATAATAGCATATCTATCATCAGGAATGATAAAAGGAGTAGGGCCTAAAATAGCAGAAAAGATAGTTCAAAAATTTGGTGTAGATACAATAAATATAATACAATCAAATCCTGACTTATTAACTCAAATAGATGGAATAGGAAGAAAAAAGGCAGAGCAGATAGGTAAAAGTTTTGAAAAAGAAAGAGAACTTAGAAATTTAATAATAAATTTAGCTCCATACGGAATAGGACCTAATATATGTTTTAGGATATATAAAAAATATAAAAACAACTCTATAAAAATAGTAACAGAAAATCCGTATAAATTAGCACAAGATATAAAAGGAATAGGATTTAAACTTGCTGATGATATAGCAAAAAAGTTAGGAATAAGTCCATATTCAAAAGATAGAATAGCTCAAGGAATAATATATACTTTAAAGCAAAGTACATCTGAAGGGCATACATTTTTGCCTAAAAATATTTTAGTAAATAAAGCAAAAGAAATACTAAATATAGAAGAAAGCTATATAAAAGATGAAATAATTTCTCTTGCATTAGATAACCAAGTTCAAATAGAAAAAGAAAATGTTTATCTAATCCCATATTATATAAGCGAAAATGGAGTTTGTAAAAAAATTATTCAGCTTGCAAGTTATGAATTTGAAGATCTACAGATAGATATAGACGAAAAAATAAATGAAATAGAAAAAGATGAAAATATAACTTTAGCCCAAAATCAAAAAAAGGCAATTAAAGAAGCTATAAAAAATGGAGTATTTGTTTTAACAGGAGGGCCTGGAACAGGAAAAACTACTACTATAAATACTATAATAAGAATATTTGAAAGTATAAATATGAAAGTAGTATTAGCTGCCCCAACAGGAAGAGCAGCAAAGAGAATGAGCGAAACTACAAATAAACAAGCGAAAACAATACATAGACTTTTAGAGATGGGATATTCTCAAGATGATGAAGAACTTGTATTTATGAAAAATGAAGACGACCCATTAGATGCTGATGTAGTTATAATAGATGAAGTATCTATGGTTGATATAATACTTATGTATAATCTTCTCAAAGGAATAAAGCTAGGAACAAAAGTTATTCTTGTAGGAGATAGTGATCAATTGCCATCAGTTGGAGCAGGAAATGTTTTAAAAGATATAATATCTTCTAATATAATTTCTTGTGTTAAGTTAGATGAAATATTTAGACAATCAAAAGAAAGCATGATAATAGTAAATGCACACAAAATAAACAAAGGAGAAAGCGTACTACTTAATCAGAAAAATAAAGACTTTTATTTTATACAAAGAACAGAAAATGAAGATATATTAAATGAAATATTAAACCTTGTAGATAAAAGAATACCTAACTACTACAAGATAGACAAGCTTAAAGATATACAGATACTATCTCCAATGAGAAAAGGTGATTTAGGAGTTATAAATTTAAATAATATGCTCCAAAACATATTAAACCCAAAAAGTAAGTTTAAAAATGAAGAAATTTTTCAAAATAGAATATTTAGAGTTGGAGATAAGGTAATGCAAATAAAGAATAATTACAACAAAAAATGGGAAACTTGTGATCAGTCAGAAAAAGGAGAAGGAGTATATAACGGAGATATAGGGTATATATATGAAATAGATAAAGAGGAAAGAATAATATATGTCATATTTGATGAAAATAAAATTGCAAAATATGAATACAGTGAACTAGATGAGCTTGAACACAGTTTTTGTACTACTATACACAAAAGTCAAGGAAGTGAATTCCCTGTTGTTATTATGCCAATATGCTGGGCACCCCCTATGCTTTTATCTAGAAATCTTTTATATACAGGAGTTACAAGAGCTAAAAAACTTGTTGTTTTAGTAGGAGATATAAAGTATTTAGATTTTATGATAAAAAATAACAGAATATATAGCAGATATTCAAACTTAAAAAATAAACTCTCTATGTTTAGGCAAGAAGGACTGATAGATTAAGAAAAGAGTGAATCTATATGATAGATATTTTGTTAGATTATATATATCCGAGAAATATAAAGTGTATTGTGTGCAAATGTCCTATACATAAAGACAATACATACTCTTTATGTAAAATGTGTTTTGAAAAGATAAATTTTATTCAAGATGGCTGCGATAAATGCTCAAAACCTTTAACACTGTTTTATAAACAAAAATTATGTCCTATGTGCATAGATAAAGATTATTTTTTTGATAGAGCATTTTCTTGTACTGAATATGATGAAAATATACACAAGATAATATATTCTCTTAAATATGGAGGAAAAACTTTTTTAGCATATCCAATAGCTCAAGTTATGAAAGACAAGATAGACTATGAAAACATAAGCTTTGACTATATAACGTATGTACCTCTTCATAGAAAAAGAGAAAAAGTGAGGGGATTTAATCAATCTTTTTTAATAGCAAATAATCTTGGAAAATTTTTAAATAAAGAAGTTATAAGCACTGTACAAAGAAATAAAGAAACTAGATATCTTTCAAAACTAACTAAAAAACAAAGAGAACTTGAGCTAAAAGATTCATTTACTATAACAAAGGAAAAAAATAAAATAATATCAAAAGATATTTTAATAATTGACGATATATTTACTACAGGATCAACAACAAATGAAATGTCTAAGGTTTTAAAAGAAAACGGAGCAGGTAAAATATATGTTTTAGCATTTGCAACAGGAAGAAATATATATTAGGAGGTGTTTTTATGGAGCTTATAAATTGCAGCAAATGTGGCAGAACATTTGGCAGTGTAAATGGAGAAAAGTATTGCTCAAAGTGTAGAGATGATGATTATGATGATTTTGTAAAGGTAAGAGATTATCTTTATGACAATCCTAAGTCAACTATAAAAGAGGTTTCTGAAGAAACAGGAGTTTCTGAAAAGAAAATATTAAAGTTTTTAAAAGAAGAAAGAATTGAGATAGCAGAAGAAGCAAATGCAATTTTATCATGTGAAAGATGTGGAAAAAGCATAAAAAGTGGAAGGTATTGTGAAACTTGTAAACTAGCTCTTCAAAAAGAATTAGAAACAGCAGCAAAATCTATAAATACAAATAAAAATAAACAAACTTATCATATATCAAAAGTTAAAAAATAAAAAATAAGGTGTAAAGAAAACACTCCATTTGGTCGATAATAATATCATAAGACTATAATAAGGAGTGTTTTTTATGAAGATAAGCGGAATAAGTAATATTCAAAGTGTAATGAAAGCATATAACAAAACTAAGATGCAAACTATAAATAAATCATATCAAAAAGAAGATAAAATTGAAATATCTGATGCTGGTAAATACTATCAGATTGCAATGAAAGCTATAAAAGATATTCCTGATGTAAGAGATGAAAAAGTAGAAAAAATAAAGATGCAAATAGAAAGCGGAAACTACACTGTAGATATTGAAAATTTAGCAAAAGCAATTATAAATAATAAAATATAGTTTGGAGATGTTAGTATGAACTCTATAGATCAGTTTATACAGATACTAGATGAACAGATAAACTTAAATAATCAACTTCTTTCTCTTTCAAATGAAAAAAAAGAACTAATAATAAACAATGATGCAAAAAAGCTAAACTATATATCTTTTAAGGAACAAGATATTGTAAAAAAAATTATAACACTTGAAAAGTTAAGAGGAGCTGTATTAACAAATTTAGAAAGAGAACTTAATGTAGATAAAATAACAAATATAAAACAAGTAATAGAAAGTGTAGACAAACAAAAAGCTATACAAATACAACAAAAATCAGATAAGCTCAAGAGTATATTATTTGAACTTGAGAAAATAAATGACTTAAACAATAAACTAATAGAATTTTCTCTTGAATATATACAGCTTAATTTTAACCTTTTAACGAGTAGGCCAAAGCCAAATAATTATGGTAAAAAGAAAGAAAATTCAATTTCAGATACAAACTTTTTCGATGCAAAATATTAAGGAGTGAAAAGTATGAGATCCACTTTTTTTGGATTTAACATAGCAAGAACGGGGCTATTTACTGCGCAAAGAGCACTAGATGTAGTAGGACATAATATAGCAAATGCACAAACACCAGGATATAGTAGGCAAAGAGTAGAGCAAACTCAGCTTTCGCCTTTAGCAATTCCAGGAGGAAGAGGTATGCTAGGGGCTGGAGTTGAGGCTATAAGGATAACTCAAATTAGAAATGAATTTTTAGATGTAAAGTTTAGAAATGAAAATACTTCTTTTGGTGAGTGGCAAACAAGATATGAAACTTTGTCTGAAATAGAAGCGATAATAAATGAGCCTAGCAATAGCGGAATAAGGAATGTAATGGATGAGTTTTTTTCATCTATTCAAGAATTAAGTAAAGACCCATCATCGCTTACTGTAAGAGCTTTAGTAAGACAAAGGGCAATAGCTTTTTGTAACACTATAAATCATATGTACAGACAGTTTGAAAAAATGGCAAGAGATATGGACTTTGCGATAAAAACTACAGTATCACAAATAAACAATTATGCAAAAGATATAGCAAAGCTAAATGATGCTATATATAGAGCAGAGCTTGATGGAAGTAGTGCAAATGACCTTAGAGATCAAAGAAATCTATTAATAGATAATTTATCAAAACTTGTAAAAGTAGAAATAACAGAAATAAAAGATCCTAATTTATCAAATTCAGGATCGGGAAAAATGAGTATACTAATAAACGGGCAAGCACTTGTATCTCATGATAAGGTAGATCTTTTAAATTTAGAAAATAGAACTGAGCATCCACATATAGATGGGGTTATGATAGGAAATTTAAGGTGGGATTCTGGTTCTACTATAGACATAAGTGGACTTAATGGACAGCTTAGAGCTCAATTTGATATGAGGGATAATGCAGATGGAAACTTTAAGGGAATACCGTATTATATAAATAAATTAAATGAGTTTACAAAAGAGTTTGCCAAAGAGTTTAACAAAGTGCATTCTGAAGGATATGGATTAAGTGATACAGGTACAGGAAACAACTTTTTTGATATAGGGTCTGTTGCAGCAAGAGATATAAAAATATCACAGCTAATAGAAATGGATCTTGATTATATAGCTGCTGCAAAAAATGCCTATGAAGATGGAAGGGGTATTCCTGGAGATGGATCTAATGCACTTTTACTATCTAAAATAAGGGATAATCATAATATGTTTGATTGGGGATCTCCTGATGACTTTTTAAAATCATTAGTATCAAATCTAGGAGTTGACGCGCAAGAAGCAAGAAGAATGTCAGAAAATCAGGAAATTCTTATTCAACAAGTAGATTATCAAAGACAGTCAATATCAGGAGTTTCTTTAGATGAAGAAATGGCAAATATGATTAAATTCCAACATTCATACAATGCTGCAGCTAGAATGATTACAGCTATGGATGAGATGATAGATGTTCTTATAAATAGACTTGGAAGAGTAGGGCTTTAAGGATAGGTGATAAATATGAGAATTACTAATTCTATGATGATAAACAGAATGACAATGAATATGAGCAACAATTTAAAGAGAATGTCAAAGGTTCAGCACGATCTTGCATCAGGAGTTAAGATTCACAGGCCTTCTGATGATCCGATATTAGTATCTAGAACTCTTAAAATAAGAACAGATATATCTCAAAACGATCAGTTTAATAGAAATGTATCAGATGCTTATTCAGTTCTTGAAAAAACAGAACACTCTTTAAATGAAATAAATAGTGTACTTCAAAGAATAAGAGAGCTTACAGTTCAGGCGTCTAATGGAACAATGACACCAGATGATTTAGATAAAATAAAGGCAGAGGTAGTTCAGCTTAAAGATCACTTAATAAGATGTGGAAATGATACTTATGTGGGAAGACATATATTTTCAGGATATTCTACAGAAGAAAAGTTATTAAATGAAGATGGAAGTATAAATTCTAAAATAGACTACAATAAACTAAAAGATCAACACATAGAATATCAAGTAGGTATATCAGCTACGGTTAAAGTAAATTTAACAGGTATTGAAGTGTTTGGAGATATCCAAGAAGAAGGCAAGCCCAAATTAATATCAGATATAGATAAACTTATAAAAAGGCTTGAACAAGGAGATAATGAACAAGTATCAAAAAGCATACAAGATATAGATGATAATATATCAAATATATTAAGACTAAAAGGAGATGTAGGAGCTAGAATATCTACAATAGAAGTAATAAGAAATAGGATAGAAGATACAAAAATAAACTTTACAAAATTGTTATCTGAAACAGAAGATACAGATATGGGTGAAGCAATAATGTATCTTAATATGTATGAAAGTGTGTATAAAGCTTCATTAGCGATTGGAGCAAGAATAATACAGCCTACATTAGTTGATTTTTTAAGATAACCTAAGGGGTGTTTTAATTGAAAATAAAAACTATGAATTTTGGTGAAATAGAGGTAAAAAATGAAGATATAATAACCTTTGAAGAAGGAATACCTGGATTTGAAAATCTAACAGAGTTTGTAATAATAAAAGATGAAGATATGGTATTTAGTTTTCTTCAATCAATACAAGAAGATGTAACTTTAATACTTATCAATCCATTCTTAGTAAATAAAGAATATGAGTTTGAGATAAATGAGACTACAATGAAAAAGCTAAACATAAACTCACATGAAGATTTATCTATATATACAGTAGTTACGATACCAGAAGATATAAAACAGATGAGAACAAATCTTCAAGCACCTATAATAATAAATAATAAAGAAAGAAAAGGAAGACAAATAATATTAGATGAAAATTATCCACTAAGGTATAATATATTCAAAAAGGTAGGTGCTTAAAATGTTAGTACTTACCAGAAAGACAAATGAAAGTATAATAATAAATGACAACATAGAAATAAAAGTTTTAGAAGCATCTAGTGGCAAGGTAAAGCTTGGAATAGCTGCTCCTAAAGATATAGAAATAGTAAGAAGTGAGATAAGAAAAGCTGTTGAAAGCGAAAATAAAGAAGCTATTTCTAAAATAGATATAAACAAGCTAAAAAATGTATTAAAAGATCCTTTTTAAGGGTCTTTTATTGTTTAGGGAGAAATTTTTAAAATGATATATAAACTATATAAATATTTGCCGATATATTAAATATAAAAGTGTGTAAGGAGGATTTATATGAGAATTGATTCTATACAAAATATAAATACTGTAAATCTTAACAAGCAAGACAATTTACCTAAGCAGTCAAATGAAAAAGCAGATGTATCAAAAGAAATAAAAAATAAAGAAGAAAATGTATCTTTTCCAGGAGAAAGAAAACTTATAGAAGCGATAGAAAAGGCTAATAAAGAACTTTTAGGAATGGATACAAGCCTTAAATTCTCAATACACGAAAAAACAAAACAAATAACAGTAAAAGTTATAGATAACAAAACAGAAGAAGTTATAAGAGAAATACCACCAGAAAAGATTTTAGACATGGTATATGATATGCTAGAAAAAACAGGATTATTTGTAGATAAAAAAGTATAAGGAGTGATCTAACTTGAGAATAGGAGGTTTAGCTTCTGGAATAGACACAGAGGGATTGATAAAGCAGCTAATGGATGCTGAAAGACTAAGACTTAATAAGTTTAATCAACAAAAGCAAATAAAGGTATGGACTCAAGAACGATATAATGATATAAACAAAAGTATAGCTAATTTTATATTAGATACAAGAAGAGATTTTGGAATAAGTTCACTTACAAGCTCAACAAATAACTTTACTTGGATAAAAAGAGCAACTTCATCAGATAGCAGTGTACTTACAGCTACAGCAACAACTTCAGCTATGAATGGAACTCATACTATAAGAGTAAAAAGTTTAGCTAGTGGAGTTAATGTAGCAAGTCAAGAAGCTATTCAAGATAGAGGAGACAATAAGACTTTGAGTCAATTAGCTGAAGAAATAGAAGGTTTTACTTTATCAACGGATGAAGAAGGTAATTTTACTATAAAAATAAATGGAGAAGATATAACTTTAAATTCAGATTTTAGAATGTCTGACGTTGTTAAAGCGATAAATGATGTATCTTCTAAGACAAAGGTTAGAGCAAGTTATGATGCTAATATAGGAAGATTACTTTTGTCTACTACCAACACTGGATCTGAAGCTAAAATAGAGATAGATAACGATACTCGCGATGTATTTAATAATTTATTTAAATTAAATATGGAAAATACAGAGTATAAAGGAACAGATGCTATAATAGACTTTAATGGTGCAGAGAATATTGCTTACAGCACTAATCAGTTTAGAATAAATGGTATAAATATAGACTTAAGATCTGCAAATGAAGATCAAGAGTATACTATAAGAATAGATACTGATGTAGATGGAGTATATGAAAAAATAAAATCATTTGTAGATAAATACAACGATCTTATAGACAATCTAAATAAAATTGTAACAGAAAAAAGATATAGAGACTATAAACCGCTTTTAGAAGAAGAAAGAAAAGCACTAGATGAAGAAACTATAAAACTTTGGGAAGAAAAGGCTAAATCTGGTCTTTTAAGAGGCGATGAAACTATAAATAGAATTCTTAACTCAACAAGATCAGGTCTTTATGAAAGTGTATATAGTGATGGAAATAATAGATTAGTAGGATTTTCGCACTTAACTGAAATAGGAATTACAACAGGAAATTACCAAGACAGAGGAAAGCTTACAATAAATGAAGATAGATTAAAAAGAGCAATTCAAGATGATCCAGATGCTGTTATAAATCTACTTTTTAAAACTTCAAATGCTTCTGATCCATCTCAAAAAAGAAAAGAAACAGGTATAATAAATAGAATCTATGATGATCTAATAGATGGAATGAAAGGCATTATAAATAGATCTGGTACAGGAGATAATGCATCTTTATATAGAAATGTTAGAGCAAATATCCTTATAGATTTTGTTACTAAAAGTTCGTCTATAAGTTTAATAGATAGAGATATTAGAAATATAGATAGACAGATAGATAATGAAAATATGAGACTTTCTAGAATAGAAGAGTCTTACTGGAGAAGATTTACTGCTTTAGAGAAAGCTATGGCAAAAATGGCAGAACAAAGCGGATGGTTAATGGCTCAAATGGGTCAAATGAGATAATTAGGGGGTAGATTTTATGGCTATGACTAATCCATATTTAACATATCAAAGTCAATCAATTAATACTGCAACACCAGAAGAACTTACATTAAAGCTTTATGAAGGGTGCATAAAGTTTATAAATTTAGCTATCATAGGTATAGAACAAAAAAATATAGAACTTGCAAATACTAATATAATAAAGGCTCAAAATATAATAAATGAGCTTAACATTACATTAAATATGAATTACGAAATATCAAAAACTTTAAGAGCTTTATACGACTATTTATATAGAAGATTAGTCGAAGCGAATATAAAAAAAGATAAAAAAATACTTTTAGAAGTAAAAGAGTTTGTAGTAGAATTTAGAGATACTTGGAAACAGGCAATGCACATTGCAAGAAAAGGAAAGTAGGGTATTTTATGGACAAACATATAACTACTCTTATGGATATAAGTGAGAAAAAACATATATTGCTCCTAGAAATATATGAACTTACAAAACTTCAAGAAAGCTATATAAAAAACGAAGATGACAATAGTCTTTTAGATATAATACAAAAAAAACAAACTAGAATAGACGAAATAAATGATTTAGATAAACAGTTTTATGATTTGTACTCAAAACTCAAAAAAGAGTTAGGTGTAGATTCTTTAGAAGATATCAAAGGAGACTACCCTAAGCTAAAAAAACTAAAAAATATAGTATCAGATATAATGTTTGTTTTAGAAAAAATATCGATATTAGAAAAAGAAAACGAAAAAAAGCTAAAAATAGAAATGGATAAAATAAAAACGCAAATGAAATCTATAAATACAACAATTAAAGCAAATAAAGGTTATAATACAAAATATAATTATGTTCAAGGTATATTTGTAGATAATAAAAAATAAAGGTTAGAGTAGTTTACTCTAACCTTTAATATATATCTTTGAAATTTACCGTAGGGTTGTTTTTATATTTTATTACATTACCTTCCCAAGTTCTTATCATTACGTAGTCTTTTCCTCTAGATAATATATACTGTGGGAATATAGGTGTTTTTCCTTGCCCTTTAGGAGCATTTACTATATATGTTGGAATAGCCATACCTGAAGTATATCCTCTTAAATATTCCATTATCTCTAAACCATCATCTATAGATGTATTAAAATGTGTAGTACCTTTTACTTGTTTTGCGTGGAATATATAATAAGGTTTTACTCTTATTTTAAGTAATTCATGATTTAAAGCTCTCATTATATACTTATCATTATTTATTCCATTAAGTAATACAGCTTGATTTCCAAGAGGGATTCCTGCATCGGCTAATTTTTCACATGCTTTTTTAGATTCTTGAGTTATTTCTTGAGGATGATTAAAATGAGTGTTTAAATATATTGGATGGTATTTTTTCAACATGTTGACAAGATTGTCTGTAATTCTTTGAGGCATAGTAACAGGAGTTCTAGAACCGATTCTTATTATTTCTACATGAGGAATTTGTCTAAGTTCTTTTAAAATCCATTCTAGCCTTTCATCAGAAAGAGTAAGGGGATCTCCACCTGTCAACAAAACTTCTCTTATTTCTTTGCAGCTTTTTATATAATCGATAGATTCTTGAATTATTTCAGTAGATTTGTGCTGGTCTTTTTGACCTATATTTCTTCTTCTTTGACAGTGTCTACAATACATAGCACATTCATTTGTAACATTTATAATTAATCTGTCTGGATATCTTCTAGTGATGCTTCCTGCAGGGTTAGTATATTCTTCTCCCATAGGATCTAAATGACCATCTGACTCTGATAGTTCTAATATGGTTGGAATTGATAAAAGTTTGATTGGATCGTATTTATCATTTGGATTTATTAAACTTAAATAATATGGTGAAATTGCCCATCTAAATTTTTTGCCAACTTCATCTATTTGCTTAATTTCTTCATCGGAAAGATTTATAAATTTACTTAAGGTTTTTGCATCTGTAATTCTATTAGTTAACTGCCATTTATAATCATTCCAGTCACTTTCTGTTGCATTTAAGATTTGCATGATTTTCTTTTTAGATTTTTCAAACATATCTTGCATATATAAACCTTTAGGAATTGAATCTTTAACATCTAGGTAATCTTGTATTCTAGATTTTAATTCATCAGCACGTTTTAGCGATATCTCTCTTTTTCTTTCCATATAAAACCTCCTTTTTAGATATTTTTAAGAAAAATACATTAAAGTCAACGGACTGAAAAAATTTGACATTTTGATATATAATTAGATGAGAAAATAAGAACTTTAAACTGGATTTGACAGATATGTTCCAATATGATATCATATCTAAGCATATTTGTCAAATTATTGATTTATTCAATAGTTCATGATAAAATATTGAAATGCTAGCTATAGGTCTGTGGTTGAAAATTCATGCCAGTCGCAGGCGAAAGAATCCACGTAAGTTAACCTAAAAGCGGGTTAATGATCATGGTGCGGCTTAGAAGTAAGTCCTGCCGACATAAAGTCGAGAGAGATAGTAGTGAGGCAACCCCGAGCGAACTCTCCAGCAGGCGAGTGTGGGGTCAAAGACCAGGTCAGCTATAGCTAGAAAAAAGCATCCAAAGGGATGCTTTTTTTGTTGAAAAAAAGAAAAAACTTCGACACATTAGATAAATTTACAACAAAAAAATCCACAGAATATTTATTGAAATATAACTTATTCACAGAGTTATTAACATTATCCACAAGAAAGTATACACATTATCCACTGATTCAAAAAATAATAGTTAAAATATTATAAAAATATGAAAAATATGTCGTAAATATATTTTAGATAAAAAACAAAAAGGTTATAAATAAAAATGTTTTAATAATTTTTACTTGGGTAAAATATAAATAAGTAATAATGTATATTTTATCTTAACAAATCGAAAGGGGATGAAACTATGGACATAAAAATAGTAGGTAAAAACATAGAACTAACAGAGGGAATAAAAACTGCAGTTCAAGATAAATTGGGGAAACTAGGGAAGTACTTTACAAATGAAGTAGAGGTAAGGGCTACAGTTAGAGCTAAAAAAGCTAGACAAACTATAGAAGTTACTATTATTCCTATAAGTGGAAGTATAATTAGAGCAGAACAAAGTGAAGAAAACTTATATGCTGCTATAGATGGAGTTGTAGATAAATTAAGTAGACAGCTTAGAAAATATAAAACAAGACTTATAGATAAAGGACATCAGAGTATAAGATTTGAAAATATAAGTGAAGATAGAGAAGAAAGCAATGAAGATCAAATAAAAATAGTAAGAAGAAAGAAATTTGGATTTAAACCTATGAGTGAGGAAGAAGCAATACTTCAGATGGAACTTTTAGGACATAACTTCTTTGTATTCACTAATGCTCAAACAGATGAGATGAATATAGTATATAAAAGAAAAGAAGGAGATTATGGTATAATCGAGCCGGAATAGATTAAAAGGGTGGATAAGTATCCACTCTTTTTAATTTTTGTGATAAAATATATACTATATGGAAAAAAGGAGATGTGAAATTATGGGACTTTTAGATACATTATTTAGAACTCAGCAAAGAGAGATAAATAAACTGAATAAAATAGTTGATAAAATAGAATCACTTGAATCTAAATTTGAAGCTATGACAGATTCACAGCTTAAAGATATGACTAATATATTTAAAGAAAGATTAAATAATGGGCAAACACTTGAAGATATATTACCAGAAGCTTTTGCAGTTGTAAGAGAAGCATCAAAAAGAGTACTTGGAATGAGACACTATAAAGTTCAGCTTCTTGGAGGAATAGTTCTTCATCAAGGAAGAATAGCAGAGATGAAAACAGGAGAAGGTAAAACATTAGTTGCAACTTGTCCTGTTTATCTTAATGCATTAACTGGAAAGGGTGTACACGTAGTTACGGTTAATGACTACTTAGCAAAACGTGATAAAGAATGGATGGGAAAGGTGTATGAATTTTTAGGGCTTTCTGTTGGAGTTATAGTTCATGGACAATCTCCTGAAGAAAGAAGACATGCTTATAATTGCGATATAACTTATGGTACAAATAATGAATTTGGATTTGATTATTTAAGAGACAACATGGTTATATACAAAGAGCAAATGGTACAAAGAGATTTAAACTATGCTATTGTCGATGAAGTTGACTCTATCCTTATAGATGAAGCTAGAACTCCTCTTATAATTTCAGGACAAGGAGAAAAATCAACAGCTCTTTACAATCAAGCTGATACTTTTGTTAGAACATTAAAAAATGAAGAACACTACACAATAGATGAAAAAGCAAAGTCAGCTTCATTAACTGAAGAAGGAATAAAAAGAGCAGAAAAGTTTTTTGAAATTGAAGATTTAACAGATATTAAAAACATAGAAATATTCCATCACATAAACCAAGCTCTTAAAGCACATGCACTTATGAAAAAAGATGTAGATTATGTAGTAAAAGATGGAGAAATAGTTATAGTAGATGAATTTACAGGAAGACTTATGTTTGGTAGAAGATATTCAGAAGGTCTTCATCAAGCAATAGAAGCTAAAGAAGGACTTAAAATTCAAAGAGAGTCTAAAACACTAGCAACTATAACATTCCAAAATTACTTTAGAATGTATGAAAAATTAGCAGGTATGACAGGAACAGCTAAAACAGAAGAAGAAGAATTTAAGTCTATATATGGAATGGACGTAGTTGAGATTCCAACTAATAAACCTATTCAAAGAAAAGATATGCCAGATGTTATATATAAAACTGTAAAAGGAAAATTAAACGCAGTTGTAGACGAGATAGAAGAAAAATATAAAACAGGTCAGCCTGTACTTGTAGGAACTATATCAATTGAGAATTCAGAATTGATAGGAACTATGTTAAAAAGAAGAGGAATTCCTCACCAAATATTAAATGCAAAACACCACGAAAAAGAAGCTGAAATCGTAGCTCAGGCAGGTAGATTTAAGGCTGTAACTATAGCTACTAATATGGCAGGTCGTGGAACAGATATAATTTTAGGAGGAAATCCAGAATTTTTAGCAAAAAAGGAATTAAGAAAAAGAGGATATAGCGACGATATTATATCTTTAGCTACATCTAATATTGAAATAGAAGATGAACAAGTTAAAAAGGCTAAAGAAGAATACAAAGAAATTTACCAAAAAATAAAAAATGAAACAGATGAAGAACAAAGAAAAGTTATAGAAGCTGGAGGACTTTGTATACTTGGAACAGAAA
The DNA here is from genome assembly GCA_001584565.1 of Alkalithermobacter thermoalcaliphilus JW-YL-7 = DSM 7308. Taxonomy (GTDB): domain Bacteria; phylum Bacillota; class Clostridia; order Peptostreptococcales; family Peptostreptococcaceae; genus Alkalithermobacter; species Alkalithermobacter thermoalcaliphilus. The sequence goes on from LSFY01000001.1 coordinate 142,155, forward strand.
GACATGAATCGAGAAGAATAGATAATCAGCTAAGGGGACGTGCTGGTCGTCAAGGAGACCCTGGTATGTCAAGGTTTTTTATAAGTCTTGAAGATGATTTAATGAGACTGTTTGGAAGTGAAAAAATTATGGGAGTAGTTGAAAAACTTGGAATGGATGAAAATACTCCTATAGAGCATAAAATGCTATCTAGATCAATAGAAAGTGCTCAAAGAAAAGTAGAAAGTAAAAACTTTGCTGCAAGAAAGCATGTCCTTCAGTACGATGATGTTATGAATAAACAAAGAACTATAGTATATGCAGAAAGAAAAAGAGTATTAGAAGGAGAAAATATAAAAGACAATATAATGTCTATGATTGAAAAAATAGTTCAAAGATCTGTTGATGAATATACTGCTAATGGAAGATATCCAGAAGAGTGGGATCTTGATGGACTAAAAGAACATTTATATTCAATATATTTACCTAAAGGAAGTATAGACTTTGGAAATATAGAAGAATTAGACAAAGAAAAGATAAAAAATATATTACTAGATCTTTCATATTCTCTATATGATAAGAAAGAAAATGAAGTTGGAACTGATAGAATGAGAGAAATAGAAAGAGTAATACTTCTTCAAGTTGTAGATACTAAGTGGATGGATCACATAGACGCTATGGATCAACTTCGTCAAGGTATAGGACTTAGAGCTATAGGGCAAGAAGATCCTGTAATAGCATATCAGATGGAAGGGTTTGAAATGTTTGAAGATATGATAAACTCTATCCAAGAAGAAACTTTAAGATTCCTATTTAATATCGAAGTAGAGCAAAGAGTTGAAAGAAAACAAGTAATAGATATGGATAGTTTATCAGAAGGAAAAGATGTAAAGAAAACTATAACTAAAGAAGAAAAAGTTGGAAGAAATGAGCTTTGTACTTGTGGAAGTGGCAAAAAGTACAAAAAATGTTGTGGAAAAGAGTAGGTGATATGGTGCTTAATATCCAAGAGTATAACTTTAAATTAGACCTAATTACAAAAACAATACAAGAGTTGGGTGTTTCTCTTTGACATAGAAGGAATAAAAGAAGATATAAAATCTTTTGAAGTAGAAATGTCTGAACCAAATTTTTGGGAAGATAGTCAAAGAGCTCAGCTCATCTTACAAAAGGATAAAATCTTAAAAGAAACACTACAAGAATTTGAGGATATACAAAAAAGCTTAGAAGATATACAGATAATGATTGAACTTTGCCAAGAAGAAAACGACATAACTCTTGAAAAAGACATAGAAAAATCAATAGAAAATCTTATATCAAGACTTGATGAAATGAAAACAAAAACACTTTTAAGTGGAGAATATGATAAAAATAATGCGATATTATCTATTCACGCTGGAAGTGGAGGACTTGATGCTCAAGATTGGGCAAAAATGCTTCTTAGAATGTATGATAGATGGGCAGAGAAAAAAGGATATAAATTTTCTATGCTGGATCTACAGGCAGATCCTGAAGCAGGTATAAAAAGTGCTACTGTTTTAGTTGAAGGAATAAACGCATATGGATATTTAAAAGGTGAAAAGGGAGTTCACAGAATTGTTAGAATATCTCCATTTGATTCATCTGGGAAAAGACATACTTCGTTTGCATCCGTAGATGTAATTCCTGAACTTGATGATGATATAAGTATAGACATAAACCCTAATGATCTAAAAATAGATACTTATAGAGCATCAGGGGCAGGAGGGCAACATGTAAACAAAACAGAATCTGCAATAAGAATAACTCATATTCCAACAGGAATAGTTGTTCAATGTCAAAATCAAAGATCACAGCATGCAAACAAAGAAACAGCAATGAAAATGCTAATGGCAAAACTAATAGAACTAAAACAGTTAGAAAACAAAGAAAAAATAGAAGACCTTCAAGGAGAGTATACTCAAATAACTTGGGGAAGTCAGATAAGATCTTATGTTTTTCATCCATATACATTAGTTAAAGACCATAGAACAAATGCAGAAATAGGAAATATACAAAGTGTTATGGACGGAAATATAGATTTATTTATAAATGAATATTTAAAACATATGTCAAAATAAAAAAGTCTTTCCAATTTGGGAAGACTTTTTTACATAAATGTATCTAAAAGTAAACCTCTTATATCATCAAGTCTTTTTATGATAGAAAGCCTGTCTACCTCTTGTTTTAAAAACTCCTTAGTTAGAGAATCTAGTTCTCTATCGACTTGCTTTACTATAGAATACATTCTATGTCTACCTCTTCTGTCTAAGAAGTTTTCTTGATGAAATACATGAGAATTTTTTACAGCTACATCTAAAAATTCCCTAACAAGCTTTTTATACTGAAGTAGGTCTTGTAGATATAATTTTTCGCCTATCTTGTCAGAAGTTTCAACTATTTTATCATAAAGACCTTTCAGATGTTCTTTTACTTGATCTGACTTTATTTTCTCAAACTTTTCTACAAACTCTTTTCTTTGAATATCCTTATACTTATTTGTATTTACATTATTTATATAATTTATATTTCTTACCTGTTGTATATTATTCAAAGGATCAACTCCTCTCTTTCTTACAGTCATATTATACAATATCGGCAAGAAAAATAAAAACTTTATATTAAAGAAAATAAAGAAAAGTGTCGATAAAATATATTGAAGATGGGGAGGGATAATTTTGGAAGCTAAGATGTTAGAAATATCTCCATATGTAACAGATGCTTATAACCTATTTAAGGTTTCAAACAATATAAAAGGAAAAATAATACAATCTAGTGAAGATGAAATAAAAGTAGAAACCGATAAAGAAGTATTACAAATAAAACTAAAACAAGGAATAAAGGCAAAAGAAGGAGATACTGTATTAATAGACAAAAAAAACATAGAAAAAATAAAAAGCATAAGAAAAGAAGAAATAATAGATGAAAAAGATAAAGATAAATATGAAACAGTACTTAAATTATTAGATGTTCAAATAAATGAACAAACACTAAAGGCAGCAAAAATACTAGATTTAAACGATATAAAACTAACAAAAGAAAATATAAACTCATTCGTTATAAGCAAAGAATACTTAGATAAAATATCCATAAACCTTGACTATGATACTGCTTTAAAAGTAATACAAAAAGATATAGATATAGAAAATGAATCACTTCATAAAATAGCTTTGGCAATAGATGAAGTAAAGAATGAAAAAGAAGGATTTTCATTCTTTAAAATATTCAAGAAAAAAGAAATATCTACAGATGAAGCAAGTCATATAGCAAAACAAATCTATGGAAGCCCTATGGGTAAAGACATAACAGATATAATAAAAGCTTTGTATAAAGCTAATGTAAGTATAACCAAAAAAACAATAGAAAAAATAAATGATACATTCTATAAGTTAGATAAACTAAAAGATATAGACACCTCTACACTAGTAGATGTTGTAAAAAACAACTTAGAAGCTACAATAGACAATATATATAAAATAAAAAACTATATAAGAAAAAGCGAAATAAAATCCCAAAATACAGGAATATATATATCAAAACTTTATCAGCAAAACACACCTTATAATAAGGTTACAGATAAACAATTAAAATTGCTCGAAGAAGATATAAAAGACTTGCTTAAAGATATTGATATAAAAGTAAATAATGAAAATATAAGTCTTTGTAAAGAATTTATAAAAAATGACTTAGAAATAAACAGCTATAACATACAAAGAATCTATCAAATGAAGGATTCATTAAAAGAACTAATAAAAACATTAGACCTTGAAAAAGCAGCAATACTTGTAAAAAAAGAAATAGATATAGAAAAAGAAGATATAACAAAGCTAGTTGAAGAAATAAAAAGTATAAAAGATGAAGAAAAAATAGAAGACATACACAAAGAGCAGGCAAAAGAAATATTAGAAAAAATAAATTCTCTAGAAAAAATAACAGAAAAAGAACTTATACAGTTAATAAAAAGAAATATAGACTTTAAACTAGACAAACTAAAATTAGATATAAAACTAGATACACTAAAAATAGAAGATAAAGAGTTAAAAATAGAAGAAAAAAACGAAATAAATCTAAAGGCTCAAACTCAAAGAATAATAGAAGTAAAAAATACACTAGAAAAACTAAAAGAATTAGACTTAACAACAATAGCATTCCAAGTAAAAAATAAACTACCAATGACACTAAAAAGGCTAGAAAAAACAGTAGACGAAATAAAACAAACAAACAGCATAAGAGAGCTAACAGAAAAAGAAAAAAATTATCTAGAAAAGTACGAAACAAATACAAAAGATAAAAAGCAAATGGTAGATAGCATAAAAGCTCTAATGAAAAACAACATAAATGTAGACAGAGGAAACATAGAAAAAGTACAAAGAGAGTATGAGCACTTTAGAAATATAAAAGAAAACATAACAGCGAAAATGGTAATACAAAACAAAGAAGACGTAAGAGAAATAGAGCTAGAAAAGCTATCAAAATACGTAGATAGTTACAAAATTAAAACATATGAAAAAGAACAAACAATAAAAAACTATACACAACTTGAAACTTTAAAACCACAAGAAAAAGAAAACATAATATCGCTTCTTATGAAAAACGAAGTACCTTTAGTACTCAAGAATATAAAAAATGCTTCAATGCTTATTAAAAACAAAAACCAAATAGGACATATAATAGGAGATATAACTACAATCTTAAAAGATGAAAAACAAGAAATAGCTACAAAACTTGAAAACCTAGGTAAGAAAATAACAGAAAAAATAAAAAAATCACAAATAGATATTCAAAATATAAAAGAAGAAATAGAAAAAGAAATAAACAATATAAACAATTACAACTTAGATTCTGAAAACAAAAACTTAATAAAAGAAAAGATAAATCAACTAAAAGAAGTAATCCAATTTGAAAACATTATATCAAAACAAGATGATTTTATTCAGCTTCCAGTTTATATAAACAATACATTTACAAATCTTCAAATTTATATAAAACAAAAAAATAAAAATAAACTGATGAAAAAAGAAGAAATATCGATAGCCTTTAATATAGACACAAAAACTATCGGAAACTTAAATGTATATATGGATATATACAAAAAAAATATAAACCTAAAAATAGGAGCTGAAAACGAAACTTACAAAACCTATATAAAAAATAACAAAGACAATGTTAAAACTATATTTGAAGGCCTAGGATACAACATAAGCAATATAACATTTTACGTAAGAGATAATGAAACAATAATCAAAGACGAAGAAAAACAAATAAATACAAGTACAGGATTTTTAGATATAAAAATCTAGAGGTGATTTATGGAAAATAAAGATACTAAAAAAGAAGAAAAAAATAAAAATCTACCAAAAGAGGTAGATGATATGATAAAAGGAATGATTTTGTTTATAGAAAATATAGATAAATTAGATAAAAAACGCTAAAGTTATAAAACTTATTGTCGATAAAATATATGTGAAATTACAGTAAAAGAAAGGAGAACTATAATGAGAATAAATAATAATATATCTGCAATGAATGCACATCGTTTACTTAATATAAATAACATAGCAGGTTCAAAATCTCTTGAAAAACTTTCTTCAGGTAAAAGAATAAACAAAGCTGCAGATGATGCTGCAGGAATGGCTATATCTGAAAAGATGAGAGCACAGATAAGTGGACTTAAAATAGCTTCAAGAAATACATTAGATGGAGTGTCTATGGTTCAAACAGCAGAAGGAGCTATGGCAGAAATTACTGCAATGCTTCAAAGAATGAGAGAACTTGCAGTACAAGCTGCTAATGGAACTATGACAGAAGCAGATAGAAGTGCAATACAAGATGAGATAAATCAATTGACATCAGAAATAAATCGTATAGGAAACGGAACAGAATACAACACAAGAAAGATATTAAGAGGAAATGAAGGCCCAAATAGTAATACTATAGTTCACAGAATGTCAACAGGAGCTCCTGCTAGAGTAATTACAAAATCACTAGGAGTAGATAGTGAAGATGAAATATTGAAAATAAATTTTTCTAATAAAGACCTTGCTATAGAAATAAATGGTAAGAAATCAGAAGTCAATCTACAAGGTTTTACAGGTGAAACAAATGAAACATTAACTGCAAAAGAGTTTCTTACAAGAATAAATGATGCTCTAGGAGATGATGCAGTAGCAACATTTAATGACAGCTTCCAAATAGAGATAAAAACTACAAAACCTGGCGGAGGACAAGATATAAAAATAACAGGAAGTGCGCTAAATTTATTATTTGGTGGAGAGATTCCAAATATAAATGGGGTACCAACAGTTCAAGGCATAGGACAAGCAGAAAACTCAGGCGGAACATCTAAAGGGTCTTTCTACTTTACAGATATTCCTCAAAGAGGTTCATTCATAACAATAGGAAATGAGAGAATAGACTTTTACGATAGCTCTATAGAACCTTATGTAGGAACAAATAAATCTGTAGATATAAGCAAATTAGTAGATGGAGAACATGAACCTAAAACAATAGAAGAAATAGTATCAGAAATAGCAACAACAATAAAATTACAAGGTGTTGAATTTGAAGTAGGAAATAATAACTCAAAAGAACTTATAGTAATATCAGAAAAAATAGGATTTGAAGGAAACCTAATAAACCTAGAAGGAACTTTAAAAGAATTCAATACAAACCTTCAAATAGGAGCAAACTCAGGACAAGGATTTAGACTTGAAATAGGAGATATAAGAGCATTAAGCCTTAGAATATCATCGAATAAGCCTACAGGAAATCCAGGAGTAAAAGGAGCTTCATATGTAGCAATACCTAATGTAACAGATGGTATATCTTCAAACTTAGTAGAATATGCACTTGATGTATCAACTGAAGACAAAGCTTCGGCAGCAATAACAGTTATAGATAATGCATTACTTAAAGTAACAGCTGAACGTTCAAAACTTGGAGCAACTCAAAACAGACTAGAACATACTATTAAAAACTTAGACAATACAGCTGAAAACTTAACATCTTCACTATCTCGTATAGAAGATGTCGACATGGCTCTTGAAATGGCTAACTTTACTAAGTTCAATGTACTTCAACAAGCAGGAGTATCTATGCTTGCTCAAGCTAATCAACAGCCACAAAATATCCTAAAACTCCTAGGCTAAAAGGAGGTATATAGATGATAGAAAAAGAATATTTAGCAAGTAGAGTTATGACAGCTAATGATGCACAGCTTGTAGCTATACTGTATGAAGGATTAATAGATACAATAAATGAAGCGATAGAAAATATAAATGAAAAAGAAAAACTAGAAAGAGCAGTAAATAAAATAAGGGATATTCTAGCAGAGCTTTTATCTACATTAAAAGGTGATTCTGATATAGCTAATAACTTAAGAAGTTTATATATATATATAAATAGACTTATAACAGATGGACAGGCAAAAAAAGATATACAAAAATTTAAAGATGCAATAAAAGTTATAACTCCTTTATATGAAGGATGGAGTGAGCTAGGAGAAAAAATATCTAAGGAAGAAGGAATAAATCCAAAAAAGCCTGCGATTGTAGCAGGAGCGACTTATGGAAAAGGGCATCTTAACGATTATGTAGTAAATGATACAAATAAATGGGATAAAGGATAAAAAATATAAAAATTTAGAAAATATAGTCAAAATATGGGTACTTAAGCAAAAAAAATGCTGAGTACCCTTTCTTTTTCTGTTATAATTTCTTTGTGACAAATTTAATAGGGGGGTAAAATTGTGAAAATAAAAGATATTTTAAAGAAAGAATTTGATCTTAAAGGGTTTCAAGTTATAAATACAATAAAACTTATAGATGAAGGAAATACTATTCCTTTTATAGCTAGATATAGAAAAGAAATGACCGGAGAACTTAGCGATGTAGTATTAAGAAAGTTTTATGATAGACTTTTATATCTTAGAAATTTAGAAAAAAGAAAAGAAGATGTAATAAGACTTATAAGTGATATGAATAAACTTACAGATGAAATAAAAGTAAGCATAAAAAATTGCGAAACGCTACAAGAAGTTGAAGATATATACGCTCCATTTAAACCAAAGAAAAGAACAAAAGCTACCATAGCAAAAGAAAAAAATCTTGAGAGTTTAGCACTTGATATTATAAATTATAACGCTAAAGATATAGAAAATAATGCTAAAAAATACATAAACAAAGAAAAAGGAGTAAACTCCGTAGAAGAAGCAATAAGTGGGGCTTGTGATATAATAGCCGAAATTATATCAGAAGATGCAGCTTTAAGAAAGATTATAAGAAATATTGCGATAAATGAGGGAGTATTAATATCAAAAGGAGCAAGCGAAGAAGACTCAGTTTATAGCATTTACTATTCATATAGTGAAAAAGTAAAAACTATTCCTTCTCATAGAGTACTAGCGATAAATAGGGGAGAAAAAGAAGGATATTTAAAGGTTAAATTAGATATTAATGACGATAAAATTATAAATAAAATATCTTCACTTTATATAAAAGATCCAAACAGAGAAGAAAGCAAATACATAATAGATAGTATAAATGACTCGTACAAAAGGCTTATATATCCATCTATAGAAAGACAAGTAAGATCATATCTTACAGAAATGGCAGAAGAAAGAGCTATAAAAGTATTTTCAGAAAATTTAAAAAAGCTACTTTTAAAACCTCCTGTTAAAGATAAAGTAGTAATGGGATTTGATCCTGCTTACAGAACGGGATGCAAAATAGCAGTAGTAGATAAAAATGGAAAGCTTATAGATACTCAAACTATATATCCAACACCACCTCAAAATGAAATAGAAAAATCTAAAACTATACTAAAAGAGATGATAAAAAAACATGATGTAGACATAATAGCTATAGGAAATGGAACAGCCTCTAGAGAATCTGAAATGTTTGTATCAGAGCTAATAAAGGAGATAGATAAAGATATAAAATACATCATAATAAATGAGGCAGGAGCTTCAGTATATTCTGCATCAGAAATTGCAAATGAAGAACATCCTGATGTAAATGTATCGCTAAGAGGAGCAGTATCAATAGCTAGAAGACTTCAAGATCCATTAGCAGAACTAGTAAAAATAAATCCAAAACATATAGGGGTAGGACAGTATCAGCATGATGTAAACCAAAAAAGGTTAGAAGAAGTTTTAAATGGAGTTGTTGAAGATGCTGTAAATACGGTTGGAGTTGACTTAAATACAGCTTCTATTTCACTTTTGCAATATGTAGCAGGAATAAATAAAAGTATTGCAAAAAATATTGTACTTTATAGGGAAGAGGTAGGACAATTTACATCAAGAGAAGAACTAAAAAAAGTAAAAAGGCTAGGTAAATCCACATTTCTTCAGTGTGCAGGTTTTTTGAGAATAAGTAACTGTGAAAATCCACTTGAAAATACAGCTGTTCATCCTGAAAGCTATGAAATATGTATAAATCTTATTAAAAAATTAGGATACACATTAGATGATATAAAAGAAAAAAATATATCTGATATACAATGTAAGGCTTACAATATAGGGATAGAACAATTGAGTAAAGATTTAAATGTAGGAATTCCTACGCTTAAAGATATAATAAATGAAATAAAAAAACCTGGAAGAGATCCAAGACAAGACAATATACAGCCTATATTTAAATCAGATGTATTAAAAATAGAAGATATAAAAGAAGGAATGATATTAAAAGGCACAGTTACAAACGTAGTAGACTTTGGAGCTTTTGTTGATATAGGAATAAAAAATGATGCTCTTTTACACAAATCTAAAATGAGCAATAAATTTGTAAAAGATCCGATAAATATAGTATCTGTAGGAGATATATTAGATGTTAGAGTTATTAGTGTAGATATACAAAAACAAAGAGTATCACTTTCTATTAAAGATTTATAGGGGGATATTTATGTATAAAGATAAAAAGCTACAGTTTTTAATTTATTTAAAAAATATCTTGATTTTAAGTTCACAACTAGAAAAAAACTTTGCATATATGATTAGATATATAGATTTAGCTTTAGAGGAAAAGTCCAGAGTTATTTTCGTAATAAACAGATTAATAAAAACTGATAAAGATCCTGATTATCTTGTTAAAATAAAAAATTACATAAAAGAAAATAAATTAGTCTTAGTAGAAATAGATGACATATTAAAAGATATAGATAAAATTCAACAGATAGAAAAAGAAAGTAAAAGATTAGGATTTGATAAAATAAAGCTTATGATTTGGTCACCAAAAAATATAGAAAAGAAAATAAATATATTACAATACGCTGACAGATATGGCTATGATTATTTTTGCTACTACAACGTTGCAGATTTAAGCGTTGAACAGATTTTAGATATGTCATCGTATTATAAAGCTATAGTATTTGAAGATGAAAAAGATATAGAAATATACAGTAATAAAAAAATAAAAGAGCTAAGATTAATATTAGAAAGCCTTAGAGAATCAGTAGAAACTAAAAAGAAAACATATGAAAATGTAAAGGCTTTAGAAAAGTTAAATAAATTTTTAGTAAATGTAAATAAGATAGAAGAAATAGACAAATTTTTAGAAGAGTTTTTAGAGTTTTTAGTTCAAACTACAGGAGCTTATGGTGGTGGGATATTAAAGTACTATAATGAAAAATTTCAAGTGTGTCATTATATAACTTATAAGATAGATGAAATAGAATACATACATTTTGATGAAAATGAAGGGATAAAAACTATTTATATAGACAATAAAAAAGTTGTTTTATTAAATATAGGACAATACACAAATATATATATCGTCCTTAAAAGCATATACAAAGATGAAAATGATGATATATTCAAAATAGCAACTTATTGTGCAAGGAATATAGTAAATGCATTTTTAGAAAAAGCTAAAAATGATAGCATACTTATTCAAAATGAAAAGTTAAATGCTCTAGGTGAGATAGCTAGTGGAATAGTTCACGACTTTAATAACATATTAGCTAGTATTTCAGGATATGTATCATTATGTTTGGTAAAAAGCGATAATCAAATTATAAAAGAGTATTTAGAAGTAATAAGAAAGGCTTGTTTAGATGGGGCAGAGATGCTAAAGAGAATCCAAGAATTTACAAAAAGTAGTAGATCGCATGAAAAGCAAGTGTTTAATATTAATGCTGCAATAGAAACAGCTTTAAGTATGATCAAAACCAAGCTGTCAGAAAAAAGATTATGTGGAGTTAATATATCTATACTAAAAGACTTTAGATCATCTGATAACATAAAGGGAAGAGAATCAGGAATAAGAGAGGTAATTATAAATATATTGAATAATGCAATAGATGCAATGCCAGAAAGTGGAAATATAAAAATAACAACTCATAATACATCTGAATATGTAATAGTTGAGATAGAAGATACAGGCGTTGGAATGTCTAAGGATGTATTATCAAAAATATTTGATCCATTCTTTAGTACAAAAGGTGTAAATGGAAATGGAATTGGACTTAGCGTTTCATATAAAATAATAAAAGATCATAATGGAGATATAAAAGCTGAGAGTAAAGAAGGAGCAGGAAGCAAATTTATAATAACTCTTCCAAGAGAACATGAAGAATTTATACAAACCAAAAATATAAATGAAACATTAGCAAAATTTAATTTTAAGCTTTTAGTTGTAGATGATAAAGTTGCTGTTGCAAAGGCAACAGGAGAAATTTTAAAGAACATAGTACAGAAAGTAGATATTTGCTTTAGTGGAAAAGAAGCTCTTAGCAAGATAGAAATCAATAATTATGATATAGTAATAAGTGATTTGGCAATGCCTGGCATGAACGGGATAGAGCTTGCCAAAATAGTTAAAGAAAAATATCCGCATTTAAAGTTTGTAATTATGACAGGTTGGCTTGGAGATATAGATGAGTGCAAAGAAACTATTATAGAGCATATTCTAGAAAAACCTTTTGGAATAGATGAAGTTACAAAGATTTTGGAACAATTTAATCAGGAGGAAAATAATGGATAATGCAAAAAAGATATGTTTGATAGGAAATAAAGAGATATTTGCAATAGATCTAATAGATGAATTTATAAAAAATTCTAGTAGAATATGCTTACTTTTAGGAGATGACAATATATTTAATACGATAGATGATATATACAAAAGAAAGGTAAATTATATAAAAAGTTTAGATATTCAGAAAATCAATGACCTTATCCATACAGAAAATGTAAATCTTATAATAACTTCAAGTTATATAGCAAAAAACATAAAGTTACTTAGAAAAGAAAAATCGTGTATATACGATATTTTAAGTAATGAAAGTATAAATATACTTACATATATAAATATAACTGATTTTCCAATACAATTATTAAAACAATATGTTCTTTATTATGATAAGGTAGTGTTTGTAGATAAATATAAAAGGCAAGAAATAGAGCCAGATGAAATGAGTAATATAGGATTTTTATTTGAGGTTATGCAAAGAGCACAATCAGATAAAAAAGATCTTGAAAAAAATCAAAAAAAGCTTCAGGTTTTAAATGATGCAATAATAGATTTTAGCTTTGATGATAATATAGAAAAAATAGCAGAAAAGTCAATAAAAACTTGTCTTGATATAACTAGCGCCCAATATGGATCTATAACTATATTGTTTAATGACAAGAAAATAGAAAAGGAATATACTCATTCAGATATAGATATTACATATAGTTATAGGATTCATTCAAATAATGAAATTGTAGGAATACTAACACTAGGATATAAAGAAGCGTCTTACAAGGGAAAAGAAAATGATTATATTATTAATTTAATATGTTCAAGTATAGGGGATTTTATATATACATTTATGAAGAAAGAAGAAGGTAAAAGGTTAAAAGCAAGTACCAATAAAATAAAGATAATGGGAGAGATTGCAGGAGGTATAGTACACGATCTTAATAATGTGTTTGCAATAATTAAAGGATATACTCAAATCCTTCAAATATCAAGTGATGCGTACAATATAAAGGAATACATAGATACTATAGCTGATGTAACAAAAGAAGGAATTGATAAAATAAAGATAATACAAGATTTTTCAAGAAACATACCAGAAGAGAAGAAAAAAATAAAAATAAATGATATAATAAGTAGAGCAATACAAACATCAAGGCCTAAATGGGAAAATTCAGGATATATAAGTGGAAAAAGCATAGACATAGCTTTAAGTATGAAAAGCCAAAAAGAGGTATTAGTTAAAGAAAATGAGATAAAAGAAGCACTTATAAATATACTATTTAATTCAGTAGATGCAATGGAAAACGGTGGATGTATATATATAAATACATATGATGAGGAAAAAAACGTTGTAATAGAGGTAATAGACGAAGGAGAAGGAATAGACAAAGATGTTATAGATAATGTATTTGATCCTTTCTTTACTACAAAGGAAAAAAGTACAGGCCTTGGGCTTAGTCTAGTAAAGAAAAATGTAGAATCAAATGGTGGAGAAGTATTTATAGAATCTAAAAAGAATGAGATGACAAAATGTACAATCAAAATACCTATAATGGAGGGATAAATTTTATGATATGTATAAAAAATGCTACTATATATACAATAACTAATGGAATAATAGAAAATGGGGATATATTAATTAAAGATGGAAAGATAGCTCAAATAGGAAAAGAAATACAAGCCCCATTAGACAGTGAAATAATAGATGCTAAAGGTAAGTATGTGTTTCCAGGATTTATAGATGCACATACTCATTTAGGAATGTGGGAAGATAGTATGGGGTATGAAGGTGCAGATGGAAACGAAGAAACAGATCCTATAACTCCTCATTTAAGAGCTATAGATGCTATAAATCCTATGGATAGGAATTTTAAAGAGGCTTTAGAAGGCGGAATTACAACTGTTGCAAGTGGACCTGGAAGTGCAAATGTAATTGGTGGACAATTTATAGCTATAAAAACATATGGTGATAGAATAGATGATATGATAGTAAAAGACCCTATAGGAATGAAAATAGCTTTTGGAGAAAATCCTAAGTCTGTTTATGGAAAGCATGATAAATCTCCACAGACTAGAATGGCAACGGCTGCACTTTTGAGGGAAACTTTAAAAGAAGCTCAGATATATTTTGAAAAGTTACAGTTACATGAAAAAGACGAAGAAAATGAAAAACCTGACTACAACATAAAAAACGAAGCTTTAATTCCAGTACTAAAAAAAGAAATTCCTCTAAAGGCACATGCTCATAGGGCAGATGATATATTTACAGCAATAAGAATAGCAAAGGAATTTGACTTAAATCTTACTTTAGAACATTGTACTGAAGGACATTTAATAGTAGATCACTTAGTTAAGGAAGGATATCCAGCAATAGTAGGACCTACTTTGTCAGATAGATCAAAAATAGAGCTTAAAAATTTAACATTTGAAACTCCTGGAATCTTAGCCAAAAAGGGAATGACTGTGTGCCTTATGACAGATCATCCAGTAATACCAGTACAATATCTTCCATTATGTGCATCATTAGCAGTAAAAGGTGGAATGAGTGTAGAAGATGCTTTAAAGAGTATAACTATAAATCCAGCAAAAGTATTAGGAATAGATGATAAAGTTGGATCTATAGAGGTAGGCAAAGATGCAGATATCGTTATATGGGATAGCTTCCCACTTGAGATACAAAGTAGAGTGTTATATACGATTATAGATGGCAATATAGTTTATAAATATGAATAGGAGAGAATAATATGAGTAAGAATTTGTTTGCTAAAAAGAGAACTTTTACAACGTCTAGTTTAGTAAAAATATCAATACTGTCTGTTTTGTCGTTTTTGATGATGTTTATTCAAACTCCTCTTATGTTCTTTCCAGAATTTTTGAAGTTAGATGTTGCCGATGTTCCAGCTGTAATAGGAGGATTTGCCCTTGGACCTTTAGCAGGAGTAGTTATACAGCTTGTAAAAAATTTACTTCACTTTGCATTTAAAACATCAACAGGTGGAGTTGGAGAACTGGCAAATTTCATGATAGGATCTACTTTTGTACTCGTGTCCTCAGCAATTTATCATCTAAATAAAACAAAGAAAAATGCTGTTATAGGGTGTATAGTTGCAACATTTGCTATGGCATTAGTAGGAGGTATTACTAACTATTATATATTGATACCTTTTTACTCAAGATTTTATCCAATCGAAGCTATAGTAGCTATGTCAAGCGCAGTTAATAAATATATAGTGGATTTGAATACTTTGATAATTTATGGAATAGTTCCTTTTAACATAATAAAGGGAAGTGTTATATCTATAATAACAATAGCATTATATAAAAGAGTTCGTATTCTTATAAGAAAGTAGGTTTTAACCTACTTTCTCTTTGTAAAAAATATGTATAGGAGAAGGTTTTATGGAAAAGTTGTTTTTAGAAAATGAAAATAAAACTAAAGAAATAGGATATAAATTAGGAAAATTACTAAAAAAGGGAAGTGTACTTTGCTTAAAAGGAGATTTAGGAGCAGGTAAAACTACACTTACACAAAGTATAGCTAAAGGATTAGGAATAGATGAACATATTACAAGTCCTACATTTACAATAGTAAATGAATACGACGGGCAGATTCCTTTATATCACTTTGATGTATATAGAATAGGATCAAGTGATGAAATGTATGATATAGGATTTGATGAATATATAAACAAAGAAGGAGTATGTATAATAGAATGGGCAAACATAATAGAAGATATAATACCTAAAGAATGTCTTTGGATAGAAATTAACTATGTAAAAGAAGGAAGAGAAATTATATTTTTACCTAAGGGTAAAGAATATGAAAAAATAGTTAAGGAGTTGTTAAAATGAAAGTATTAGGAATAGATACTTCTTCAAAAGTTGCAGCTGTTGCTATAATGGATGAAGATAAACTTATAGGTGAATACATTATAAATTCTAATAAAAGCCATTCTGAAAAACTAATGCCCATAATACAAGAAATATTTAGCCAGTGCAATCTTACAGTTGATGATATAGATCTTGTAGCGGTATGTATAGGACCAGGATCTTTCACAGGACTTAGAATAGGAGTTGCAACAGCTAAAAGTATTGCTCATAGCAAACAGATTCCTATAGTTTGTGTAAATAGTTTAGAAACATTAGCATTTAATATGAATTTATCAAAGGGAATAATATGTCCTATAATAGATGCACAGCGAAATGATGTTTATACTTCAAAATATACTTGGGAAAATAATTCTCTTTTGTGTATAGAGGATATAAGCGTAAAAAATATAGACGTTTTAATAGATCAGATAAAAGATAGGTATGAGCAAATAATTGTAGTAGGCGATGCAGTAGATATACATAAGGAAAAACTTGAAAGCTTAAATAATATATATATTTCTCCTAATTCTCACAAAGTGCCTAGGGCATCTAGTGTATGTCAGATAGCTCTTGAAAAATATAAAAACAATATTATAGATGATTATATGACAGCTAATCCTTTATACATTCGAAAATCTCAAGCAGAAGTTGAATACGAGGAAAGACAAAGAAGGATGGGAGAAAATGGATAATGTCGTAGTTAGAGATTTAAAAGAAAGTGATATTGATGATTTAGTTGAGATAGAAAAGCTTTCTTTTTCGGTTCCATGGACTAAAAGTGCATTTATAAAGGAACTTTCTAATAAACTAGCAAAATATGTTGTAATAGAGCATAACAAAAAAGTAATAGCTTACGGTGGAATATGGCTTATAGTTGATGAGGGACATATAACTAACATTGCAGTTCATCCTGATTATCTAGGAAAAGGTCTTGGAAATATAATAGTTGAAAGTTTAATAGAAAAATGCAGAGAAAATAAAGTTTTATCTATGACACTAGAAGTTAGAAAATCTAATTTAGTAGCACAAAACTTGTATAAAAAATATGGATTTAAACCTGTAGGAATAAGGCCTGAATATTACAGTGATAACAAAGAAGACGCTGTTATAATGTGGAAAGATTTATAAGGGAGTGTAAATATGAAGGATATAATAACATTAGCAATAGAAAGTAGTTGTGATGAGACTTGTGCAGCAGTTTTAAAAAATGGGCGATATATTTTATCTAATGTAGTTTCAACTCAGATAGATCTTCATAAAAAGTTTGGAGGAGTAGTCCCAGAGGTAGCATCGAGAAAACATATAGAAAATATACAGCCAGTTATACAAAAGGCACTAGATGATGCTAATTTAACTTTCAATGACATAGACATCATAGGGGTTACATATGGTCCAGGTCTTGTAGGAGCACTATTAGTAGGACTTTCGAGTGCTAAGGCTTTAGCTTTTTCACTTTCAGTTCCTTTAATAGGCGTAAATCATGTAGAAGGACATATTGCAGCAAACTTTATAGACCACAAAGATCTAAATCCACCATTTATATGCCTTATAGTTTCTGGAGGACATACCCATTTAGTTGAAGTAAAGGATTACGGCGAGTATGAGGTATTAGGAAAAACTAGAGATGATGCAGCGGGAGAAGCATTTGATAAAATAGCAAGAGCTTTAGACTTAGGATATCCTGGTGGGCCTAAAATAGATAAGTTATCTAAAATAGGTAATAAAAATGCAATAGAATTTCCAAGAGTATATATAGATGATGAAAGTTTCGATTTTAGCTTTAGTGGATTAAAATCAGCAGCACTAAATTATTTGAATTCTAAGAAAATGAAAAATGAGGATATAGTTGTAGAAGATATTGCAGCATCATTTCAGGAGGCAGTTTTAGAAGTTTTAGTAAACAAGTCTATAAAGGCAGCTATAACTAAAGGATATGACAAAATAGTTTTAGCAGGAGGAGTAGCAGCAAATTCTAGATTAAGAGAAATGTTTGATGAAAAAGGAAAAGAGCATAAAATAGATATAAAATATCCTTCTCTTGCTTTATGTACAGATAATGCAGCTATGATAGGGTGTGCAGCTTATTATGATTACTTAAAAGGAAAAGTATCAGATTTAAATTTAAATGCAGTTCCTAATCTAAAGCTAGGACAAAGATAAGCATAACAAAGAACTTCTTTGTTATGCTTGTATTTTTATCCGAGATTTTTTTAAAACTTGACTTGCTATAAAAGAGCTTATAAAAATTTTTATTATATCAAACACTAAAAAAGGAGCAACTCCTATACTAAAGGCTTTAGAATAACTTAAATTTAGAATAAACTTTAGCTGAAACATGCCTAAAATATATATAACAACAAGTCCTATAAACATACCTATAAAAATGTTTAAACAATCTTTCTTTTTAGAAAAAATACCTGTTATATAGGCAGCTAAGGGGAATGCTATTAAATATCCACCTGTTGGTCCTATTAATATATTAAACCCACCTTTAAATCCTGCAAATACAGGAACTCCAAAAGATCCTAGTAAAAGATATATAACCTGAGATAGTGCTCCATATTTTTTTCCTAAGATAGCTCCAGAAAGAGCAACTGCTAGAATCTGAAAAGTAAATGGAACTGGTTGAATAGGTATAGATATTTGTGAAAATATACTAGTTATAGCAGCAAACAAAGATACCAAAATTAAGTCTTTTGTTTTCATAAATCCTCCTTTGTCAACTTTAAATATTTTATTGGTTTACAATTGGAGTTTACATGAGAAAAAAATAAATGTCAACCTAGAAAAAATAAAGGTTTACATTTATAAAAAACTCTCCCATTTACTATATAAATCTTCTAAAGTTTCACTCAATAATGCTCTTTTTTTGCTTAATTGCCTAGATTTTTCTTCGTCAGAGTAAACTTCTTCTAGACACATTAGTGTATCTATGTTTTCAATTTCGTTTTCTATATTTTCAATTTCTTTTTCAATTTTTTCTCTTTCAAGTTTTTGTTTTTTCTCAAGTTGTTTCTTTTCTTTTTCTTTTTTTCTTTCTTCCTTTAGTTTTGTTTTGCTTTTTTCATGAGTATCCTCAAGAGCCATTTCTCTTAACTCGTTTCTTTTTTCTATATAGTAATCATAATTTCCTAAGTATTCTTCTATTTTATCTTGTTTTAAGACTAATATTTTATCTGCGATTTTGTTTAAAAAGTATCTGTCGTGAGATATAACAAATACCGTTCCATCATAATTAGATAGAGCATCTTCAAGTGCTTGTTTCGAATCTATATCAAGGTGGTTAGTAGGCTCATCAAGAAGTAGAAAATTAGCCTTAGATAACATAAGTTTAGCAAGAGCAACCCTTCCTTTTTCTCCACCGCTTAGCTTATATATTTCTTTAAAAACTTCTTCACCTTCAAACAAAAACGAAGCTAAAACAGTCCTTATTTCAGTTTGACTTAAAGATGGATTAGCTTGCCAAACCTCATCTATAATAGTATTTTCTAAATTTAAAGTCTTTTGTTCTTGATGATAATATCCTATATTTACATTTGTTCCTAGTTTAAAAGTTCCTTCTGTTTGAGAAATTTCTTTCATCAATATCTTGAAGATAGTAGATTTTCCTGTTCCATTAGGACCTATCAAAGCTACTTTTTCACCTTTATAAATATCAAAAGAAATATCCTTAAACAATAGCTTATCATCATATTTCATACATAGATTACTTACGCTCAAAACCTCATAGCCACTACTTACTTGAGGAAAGAATCTAATTTTTGCCTTTTTTCTATACATCTGAGGTTTATCTAAAACATCTATCTTTTCAAGAGCTTTTTCTCTACTCCTAGCTCTTTTAATATGTTTTTCTCTTCCGAAAGATTTTAGCTTATCTATTACATCTTGCTGCTTTTTTATTAAAGTTTGCTGTTGTTCATATTTTTTAAGCTCAATTTCTTTTTCTGCATAAGATTTCTTTATATAGTCAGAGTAGTTTCCTGTATATGTTCTTAAATTTTTATTATGAAGCTCAAAGATTTTATTAACTGTTTGATCTAAGAAATATCTATCGTGAGATATAATAAATATGGTTCCTTTATATTGTTTTATAAAATTTTCAAGCCACTCTATAGCGTCTGTATCTAAGTGATTAGTAGGCTCATCTAAAAGAAGAAGGTCAGGCTTTGTTAAAAGAAGCTTTGCAAGCAATACCCTAGTTTTTTCTCCACCTGACAATATATCTATCTTTTTATCAAAATCACTTTCATTAAATCCTAAACCCTTAAGAGTTCCTCTAGCTTCAGATTTATAGCCATATCCATTGCTATTTGAAAATTCTTCTAACATACTAGAGTATTCGTTCATTAAAGACTCAAGTTTTTCAGAATTTTTACTTTCATTTGATATAAGAATTTCTAAATTTCTAAGATCATTTTCCATTTTCATTAGATGTTCAAATACAGTTAAGACTTCATCTAGCACAGTTTTATTTGAGTCAAAATCAGGGTTTTGGTATAGATACCCTATAGTAGTATTTTTAGATATATATATATCACCTGAATCATACCCATATTTTCCAGATATTATATTAAATAAAGTAGTTTTTCCTGTACCATTAACACCAACAAGGCCAACCGTATCACCTTCATTTACTGCAAAACTTACATTTTCAAGTATTGTATCTATTCCAAAGCTTTTGTTTATATTGTTACAAGACAAAATTATCATTACTTTACCCTCCTCATAAAGATTATAAATGTTAGTATCCACATAATCAAGCAAACAAGATATAAAACAAATATTTATGCAATATAAAACATTTAAATATAATTGACATTAAATATAAGGTTTGTTATAATCATCACAAAAACAAATTACATCGTATTGAGTGGGTGAAAAATATGGCAAAGAAAATTTCTATGGCTGTAATAAGGAGATTACCTAAATATTATAGGTATCTAAAAGAGCTTTTAGACAAAGATGTAAATCGCATATCGTCTAAAGAATTAAGCCAAATAATAGGATTTACAGCATCACAGATAAGACAAGATTTAAATAACTTTGGAGGATTTGGACAACAAGGATATGGATATAACGTAGCGGAATTATATAACGAAATAGGAAAGATATTAGGACTAAACAAAGAATACAATACGATATTAATAGGAGCAGGAAACTTAGGTCAAGCTATCGCTAACTACTCAGGATTTCAAAAATCAGGATTCAAGATGAAGGCAATATTTGATATTAATCCTAGAATTATAGGACTTAAAATCAAAGACATTGAAGTATTAGACATTGATATTTTAGAAGAGTATGTAAAAGAAAACAATATTCATATTGCTGTAATTTGTACTCCTAAGGAAAAAGCTCAACAAATAGCAGATGTTTTAGTAAAATCAGGTATAAGAGGTATATGGAATTTCGCTCCTGTAGATTTGCATCTACCAGAGCATGTTGTTGTTGAAAATGTTCACCTAACAGAAAGTTTATACACTCTTTCGTATTTATTAAATGAAAATGAAGAAGCTACCAAGTAAATTGGTAGCTTTTTTATGTATACTATTCTGGTTGAGGTGCGTCAACTGGACATACTCCAGCACAAGCTCCACAATCGATGCAAGTATCTGCATCTATAACATAGATGTCATCTCCAGCACTTATGCAGTTAACTGGACATTCTGGTTCGCAAGCTCCACAGCTTATGCAAGCATCAGTAATTACGTAAGCCATTTAAATTACCTCCTTAATTGTTTATGCAGTAATAATAGTATTATCAGAAAGTATCTAAATGATACAACTGATATTACTATTATATCCATATAAATACAATTTGAAAAGACATTTTAAAATAAATAATTTAATAATAGTCAATAATAAAAATGGGATTGACAGAAAATAGATAAAAATATATCATATATATAGACACATTGAAATATATCTATATATAAAAGGAGAATGCAAATGGAAGAAAAAATAGAAATTTTTAAAGCATTATCAGATAAAAATAGATTACTTATATTACAAATGTTATCTTGCGGAAAAATGTGTGCTTGTGATATCGTTCAAGGCCTAGAACTTACACAGCCGACAGTGTCTCATCACATGAAAATTCTTCAGCAGGCAGGTCTTGTAGAATGTCAGAAAAAAGGAAAATGGATATACTACGAGCTAAATACTAAAACTATTGAATCTATATGTCAATTTATGAAACAAATAACATCGTATAGTGATGATTGTATTTGCAATAAAGTAAAAAATAAATGTGAAGAATAAAAGGGGTGTGCAAACAGTTAAAAAATATTTATAAATTCATATAAAAGCCTTATAATTTTTATAACATCATGTTATGATTATTATGAGGTGATAGAAATGAAATATTATAGTATAGGTGAATTTGCTAAGTTGATAGGAAAAACAGAGCAAACATTAAGAAATTGGGATAAGCAAGGAAAATTAAAACCTGCTTACATTACAGATAGTGGACACAGGATGTATAGCCAAGAGCAGTTAAACTCAGTATTGGGCATAAACCCTAAAAAGAAAATAACTATAGGATACTGTAGGGTTTCAAGTAATAAACAAAAAGATGACCTTGAAAGACAAATAGAAAATGTTAAAACATATATGATTGCTAAAGGTTATCAATTTAAAATTATTTCAGATATAGGAAGTGGAATTAACTACAATAAAAAAGGATTAAATCAATTAATTGACATGATAACTAATAGAGAAGTTGATAAAATAGTCATTTTATATAAAGATAGACTTATTAGATTTGGTTTTGAAATTATTGAAAATTTATGTAAAAAATATGGAACTACAATAGAAATAATAGATAACACAGAAAAAACTGAAGAACAAGAACTTGTAGAAGATTTAATACAAATAATAACAGTTTTTAGTTGCAAACTACAAGGTAAAAAAGCAAATAAAGCCAAGAAAATGATTAAGGAGCTATTAGAAGATGATTAAAACTTACAAAGTTAAGCTTTTACCTAATAATAAACAAAGAACAAAATTATTTGAGTGTGCTTCAGTTGCAAGATGGGCATATAACTTTGCGTTAGCAACACAGCAAGAAAATTATAAAAATGGTGGTAAGTTTTTAGGTGATTGTGAACTTAGAAAAAGATTAACAGAGTTAAAAAAGACAAAAGAATATACTTGGCTTAACAATTACTCAAATAATATAACAAAACAAGCTATAAAAGATGCCTGTATTGCATATAAAAATTTCTTTGAAGGTAGAGCAAACTTTCCTAAGTTTAAGTCAAAAAAGAAAAGTAAACCAAGTTTTTATTTAGCTACAATAAGTACAGGACAAAAGTACAAAAACATAAATAAAACAAGTAAAGTTAAAAAACTTGAGAAAAGACAAAAAAGATTACAAAAAAAGCTATCTAAAAAATATGAATTAAACAAAATTCAAATGAACGGAGGTGAATACCGTTACAGAAAAACTAACAATATAAAAAGGTTAGAATTCCTTGTTTTAAAAATGAGAAGAAGGCTTAAAAACATAAGGCATAATTATATTCATCAAATAACTGCATCTTTGGTGAAAGCCAAGCCAGAATATGTAGTTATGGAAAAGTTAAATACTTGTGGGATGTTAAAGAATAAAAGATTATCAAAATCTATACAAGAGCAGCTATTTTACGAATTTAAAAGACAAATGGAATATAAATGTGCCTTAAATGATATAAAGTTTATACTTGCAGATACATTCTATCCTTCATCTAAAACTTGTAGCATATGTGGTGCTTTAAAAAACAAACTTTCTTTATCAGAAAGAACATTTATATGTGATGAATGTGGGCACGAGATAGATAGAGACTTAAATGCAAGTATAAACCTAAAAAATTATGGTAAATCAATAGCATAGCACCTAAAGCTATTATTGATATGTACCGATTCGTTAGTCGGGAATTTAAGCCTTCGGAGTGTTAAATAAACAGGAGTAGATTTTTCGAAACTGGACACGATGAACAAGGAAGGAAACGTAAACTTTTATAAGGTTTGACAAGAACTTTATAAAGTTTTATAAGTTTTCTGTAACGGTGGTAAAATGGTAAACGAAACTAAAAAAACTGCTGGATTGGATTTCTTTGGAAGGTATCTAACAGTTTGGGTCACTATATGTATAATAGTTGGGGTAGCTATAGGTCAACTATTCCCACAGTTTCCACAAACTCTTAGTAAATTTGAATATGCAAAAGTATCTATTCCAGTAGCAATACTTATATGGCTTATGATTTATCCGATGATGCTTAAGATTGATTTTACAAGTATAGTTGAGGCAACTAAAAAACCAAAGGGCCTTACAGTAACATGTGTTACAAACTGGCTTATAAAGCCTTTTACTATGTATTTAATAGCAGCATTTTTCTTAAAAATTGTATTCAAAGGACTTATACCATCAGATTTAGCATCTGATTATTTAGCTGGAGCAGTTTTGCTTGGAGCAGCTCCTTGTACAGCGATGGTATTTGTTTGGAGTCACTTAACAAAAGGGGATCCTGCATATACTTTAGTTCAAGTTGCTGTAAATGATCTTATACTACTCTTTGCATTCACTCCTATAGTTGCAATTTTACTTGGAGTAACTAATGTTGTAGTACCTTATGATACACTTTTACTTTCTGTTGTATTATTTATAGTAGTTCCACTTTTAGGAGGATATTTATCAAGAAAATATATAATAGATAAAAAAGGATTAGATTATTTTGAAAATGTGTTTTTGAAAAAATTTGATAATGTAACTGTAATAGGGCTTTTACTTACATTAATTATAATTTTCTCTTTCCAAGGAGAAGTAATATTAAATAATCCTATTCATATAGTTTTAATAGCAGTGCCTCTTATTGTTCAAACCTTCTTTATATTCTTTATAGCATACGGATGGGCTAAGGTTTGGAAATTACCTCACAACATAGCAGCACCTGGAGCTATGATAGGGGCAAGTAACTTCTTTGAACTTGCAGTAGCAGTTGCTATATCTTTATTTGGTCTTCAATCAGGAGCAACTTTAGCAACAGTAGTTGGAGTATTAGTTGAAGTACCTTTAATGCTTGCTCTTGTTAAAATAGCAAATAACACAAGACATTTATTCGAAAAATAACAGTTAAGGAAATTATGATTTTTAAAAATCATAATTTCCTTTTCTTTTGTTTAATATATAATATTAAGAAAAAAGTCTTTCTTTGAAATATTTAAAGCACATTACGCAAATTATAACTTTCCTATGTAGTATAAAAAAATTAGAGAGGTAGAATTTATGAAAGTATATTCTTTAGTAGGACCAAGTGGAACAGGAAAAAGCTATAGAGCATTAAAGGTAGCTTATGAAAATGATATAGATTACATAATAGATGATGGTATACTTATATATAAAAATAAAATAGTAGTTGGAATTTCTGCAAAAAATGCACCTACTAAGATGGAAGCTGTAAAAAGAGCAATATTTGAGGATTTATCTCATAGAAACAAAGTAAAGCTAGCAATAAAAAGTGAGAACATAAAAAAGATTTTAGTAATAGGAACATCAAGAAAAATGATAGATAAGATTTGTAAAAGACTTGAGCTTGGAAAAGTATACAAAGAAATAAGCATATATGATATAGCAACTGAAGAAGAAATAAATATTGCAAGAAAGATGAGAATAGAGCAGGGAATACATATTGTACCTGTTCCTACATTTGAGGTGAAAAGACATTTTTCGGGATTATTTAGAAATCCTATAAAACTTTTGTTTAAAAATAGAGATAGTCAAGAAAAGGAGTTTGAAAAAACACTAGTAAGACCTACATTTAGCTATTTAGGAAAATACTTCATTTCACAAAAAGCTATATCACAGATAATTGACTACGAAATAACAAAGTTTACAGAATATTTAAAAAATTATACATTGAATATAACTCATTTTAATAATGGAATAAAAGTATCTTTAAAGATAGGAATAAATTATACTAAGATATATCCATTGTGTAGACAAATGCAACAAGATATATTTACAGCCTTAGAAAAGATGACTCTTATAAATGTAATATCAATTGATATAACAGTAGTTAGAATATACTTTGATAAATAATTCGTAAAGTATATTTACAAATATAAAATTTGCATGTTATAATCTAACTAGGGAACGGGAAAATGTTTTCAACAAATTAAAACAAATTTCTACAAATATAATATAAAAAGGGGGCTTTCCTAATATGACAAATCAAGTTTTAAGTCCTAAGGAGTACATAGAAAAAGTTATAAACAAAGTAAAAGAAAGAAATGCTTCAGAACCAGAATTTATTCAAGCTGTTGAGGAAGTTCTTCATTCTTTAGTTCCAGTGTTAGAAAAACATCCAGAGTATATAAAAGCTAATCTTTTAGAAAGAATGGTTGAACCTGAAAGAATGATAACATTCAAAGTACCTTGGGTTGATGATCAAGGAAATGTACAAGTAAACCGTGGTATGAGAGTTCAATTCAATGGAGCTATTGGACCTTACAAAGGAGGAATTAGATTCCATCCAACTGTTTACTCAGGAATAATCAAATTCTTAGGATTTGAGCAGATATTCAAAAACTCTTTAACTGGACTTCCAATAGGTGGAGGAAAAGGTGGATCTGACTTTGATCCAAGAGGAAAATCTGATGCTGAAATAATGAGATTCTGTGAAAGCTTTATGACAGAACTTTATAGACATATAGGACCAGATGTAGACGTTCCAGCTGGAGATATAGGAGTTGGAGCTAGAGAAATAGGATATATGTATGGACACTATAGAAGAATAAGAGGAGCATTTGAAAACGGAGTTCTTACTGGAAAAGGATTATCTTATGGGGGAAGTTTAATTAGACCGGAAGCTACAGGATTTGGAGTTGTTTACTTCTGTAATGAAATGCTTAAACATAATGGTGAAACTTTTGAAGGTAAGACAGTAGCTGTTTCTGGATTTGGTAACGTTGCTTGGGGAGCATGCCAAAAAGTTGCTGAGTTAGGTGGAAAAGTAGTTACACTTTCAGGACCAGATGGATATATTTATGATCCAGAAGGAGTAACTGGTGAGAAAATAGATTACTTAGTTGAAATGTTAAAAGAAAATAAAGGTGCTAGAGTTAAAGACTATGCAGATAAATACGGCGTTGAGTTCTTCCCAGGAGAAAAGCCATGGAATGTTAAAGTTGATATAGCAATGCCATGTGCAATCCAAAACGACATTACTTTAGAACATGCTAAACAAATGGTTGCTAATGGAGTTAAGTATATAGCTGAAGGAGCTAACATGCCATGTACTAATGAAGCTATAGAATACTTCTTAGCTAATGGAGTTATAGTAGGACCTGCTAAAGCTGCTAACGCTGGTGGAGTTGCAACTTCTGCTCTTGAAATGTCTCAAAACAGCATGAGACTTGCTTGGACTAGAGAAGAAGTAGATGCTAAGTTACATCAAATAATGGTAAACATTCATAAAAATGCTATGGAAGCTGCACAAGAGTATGGATTTGGCTACAACCTAGTTGCAGGAGCAAACATAGCTGGATTCAAAAAAGTTGCAGAAGCAATGATGGCACAAGGAATATACTAAAAAATTATTCAGAGAATCCCATTTGGGGTTCTCTTTTTGTGTTTAGATTTAACAAATTATGTGTATCATATAATTGAAAAATAATATAAAGGAGATGATTATATGAAAGTTACTTTCATAAAAGTAGAAGATATAAATAGATTTGTAGAATTTGTATCTAAACTAAAGGGAAAAGTATATCTTAAATCTGGAGAATACTCAGTAAATGCAAAATCAATAATAGGAGCTATGTATATAGTTAATGAAAATCCTAATGATATTGTAGTTGAAGTAGAAAATGAAGAAGAAGCAAAACTTGTATTAAACTTTTTAATGCAAGGGTCGCACCTAGTTAGTGACAAATAAGGTCAAATAACAAATTATTTCTCGGGAAATATGTGTGAAAATATAAAAATATACTTCTTATTGTCGAACAAAAATACGTTGACACTATGTAGATTAAATGATATTATTTTATGAAGAAATGTTATCTTTAAGCTAGTCCAGAGAGGCTAGGAAGGTTGTTAAATAATACTAGGGATATGTATGCCTTCCTACGCCTAAATGTAGGAAGGTTTTTTGTCTTTTAAAATAGTCCAGTGAGGCTAAAAAGGAGGAAATAAAATGTTAAAAGGAAAGCATTTAATTGATCTAAAAGAGTTTTCTTTAGATGAGATAAAAGAAATATTAGATTTATCTAAAGAAATAATGAACAATCCAGAAAAATATAATAATGCTTGCAAAGGTAAAATTTTAGCAACGTTATTTTATGAGCCTTCAACTAGAACAAGACTTAGTTTTGAAGCAGCAATGATTAGATTAGGAGGAAGTGTAATAGGTTTTTCAGATCCAAATGCTTCTTCAGTTGCAAAAGGAGAAAGTCTTGAAGATACAATAAGAACTATTTCAAGTTATGCTGATATAGTAGTTATAAGACACTTTAAAGAAGGAGCTTCAAAACTTGCTTCACAATATTCTTCAATTCCTGTGATAAACGCAGGAGATGGATCACACCTTCATCCAACTCAAACTCTTACAGATTTACTCACTATAAAATCACTAAAAAAGGATCTTTCAAACCATAAAATAGCAATTTGTGGAGATCTAAAGTATGGAAGAACAGTTCATTCTTTAGTAGATGCTATTAAAAGGTATGAAAATAATAAATTAATATTTGTATCCCCGCCTGAATTAAAAATCCCTGAATATATAAAAAGAGATTTAGACCCTAATTCGTTTAAAGAAATTTCAAATCTTGATGAAGCTTTAAAAGAAGTAGATATACTTTATATGACTAGAATTCAAAGAGAAAGATTTCGTAGTGAAAAAGAATATTTTGACTTAAAAGATAGTTATGTATTAACAGAATCTAAACTCAAATATGCAAAAGAAGATATGATTATAATGCATCCACTTCCTAGAGTAAATGAAATATCACCAGATATAGATAAAGACAAAAGAAGCGTATATTTTGAGCAAGTAAGATTTGGAATGTTTGCAAGAATGGCCCTTATAATAAAGCTTTTGGGGGTTAAAATATGAACTTATTAATAAAAAATGCAAATATAATGGATGTAAGTAAAAATATAATCTCAGATATCTTGATAGAAAATGGAAAAATATCAAGGATTGATAAAAATATAATATCAAAATATAAAAGTATAGATGCTAAAGGGCTAACACTAATTCCTTCATTTATAGATATGCATACTCATCTTAGAACTCCAGGATATGAATACAAAGAGGATTTAGAAAGTGGTCAAAAGGCAGCATTAAAAGGTGGATATACAACTCTTTGTGCAATGGCTAACACAAATCCTGTTTGTGATAACGAAAAAGTAATAAATCTTATAAATGAAAAAGTAAAAAGGCTTAACCTGTGCGATGTTATACAAGTAAGCTCTGTAACTAAAAACTTAGATGGAGTAGAAACTGTAGATTTTGATAAGATGGTAAAACACACTAAGCTATTTTCTGACGATGGAAAAACAATAGAAAATGAAGATATTATGAAGAAAGCTCTTAAATTGTCAAAGGATATGAACTTTAAGATACTAACTCACTGTGACCCTGAAAGTGAGATAGTAAGGAGAGATCTTGAAATTTTAGAAAATACAGGTGGAAACCTTCATATATGCCATATAAGTCTAAAAAGTACATTAGATACTATAAAAGAGTTTAAGGATAAGAATATAAAGTTTACTTGTGAGGTGACACCTCACCATATATTTAAGAGCAACTTAGATTATAAGGTTAATCCTAGCTTTGCAACTACAGAAGATGTAAGTGCATTAATACAAGGAATAAAAGATGGCTATATAGATGTCATAGCAACTGATCATGCGCCACACAGTATGGAAGATAAAAAAAATAATGCACCGGGAATATCAAATATAGAGGTAGCTTTTTCTATGGTATATAAGGTGTTTAAGGATAATGGAATACCTATAAATAAATTAATTGAAATGATGTCTTATAATCCAGCAAAAATACTAGGGTTAAATTCAGGAGTTATAAGTGAAGGGTATAAAGCTGACTTAGTACTAGTTGATTTACATGAAAAGTACACGATAGATGTAAACAGTTTTATATCTAAAGGGAAAAATAATCCATTTGATGGTTATGAGGTATGTGGAAAAGTAAAAATGACTATAAAAGGCGGGGAGATTCTTTATGATAATAGATAGACTTTATGAAAACGTGATAAAAAAAGGTCCTGTATGTGTAGGACTAGATACTAGACTTGAATATATTCCAGAATATATATTAAATAGCACAAAATCAATAGAAGATAAGATATTTGAATTTAACAAAAGTATAATAGACGCTACTATTGATGTATGCTCCTGTTATAAATTACAAATAGCATGTTATGAAGCATTAGGAATACAGGGACTTTTAGCATATAGCAAGACTTTAAAATATATAAAATCACTAAAAGGCATTTCAATAGCAGATGTAAAAAGATCTGATATATCATCAAGTGCAAAGATGTATGCAAAAGCTCACTTTGAGGGGGATTTTGAATCGGATTTTATAACATTAAATCCATATATGGGTCAAGATAGCATAACTCCATATCTTGAATATGTAAAAAACAAAAATAAAGGAATCTTTGTTTTGATGAAAACATCAAATGAAGGGTCAAAAGATTTTCAAGAGCTTAAAGTAGACGATGAAAAGCTATATGTTAAGGTTGGAGAAAAAATAACTAGTTGGTCAAGTGAATATATAGGAGAAAGTGGATTTAGCTCTATAGGTGCTGTTGTTGGAGGAACACATTTTGATGAAATGATAAATATAAAGAATAGATTCGATAATATGTTCTTTTTAATACCTGGATATGGAGCACAAGGGGGGAGTGCTAAAGATATATCAAATCTTCTCGGTAAAAATATAAGTGGAGTTGTAAATTCTTCAAGAGGAATAATAACAGCTCACAAGGGCAAAGAAGAAGGAGTAAACTTTAGTGAATTTTCTAGAAAGGAAGTTATAAATATGAGGGGGGACATACTAAAATGGCTAAAGTAATTTCTAATGAATATATTGGAGAAGGTATGTACCTTCTTAAAGTAGAAGGAAAATTTGAAGGAAGTATGGGACAGTTTTATATGTTAAGAGCTTGGGATGAATATCCACTTCTTTCAAGACCGATAAGTATACATGATATAGGAGATGATTATATAAGCTTTTTATACAAGGTAGTTGGTAAAGGAACAAAAATACTAAGCAAACTAAAGTGTAACGATACTATTAAGTTAGAAGGACCTTACGGTAATACATTTCCAAAAGTTGAAGGCAAAATAGCTCTAGTTGGGGGAGGAATGGGAGTAGCACCTTTGTATCTTGCAGCTAAGACTTTGAAAAATGTGGATATATATATGGGATTTAGCAAAGAAACTATACTTTTAGATGAGTATAGATATTTAGCAGATACCTTTTATGTTACAGTAGGTAAGAATATAACAGATATATTAGATGTATCAGAGTATGATTATATAATGACTTGTGGACCTATGCCTATGATGAAAAAGATAGTAGACATGGCAAAAGGTAAAAAAACAAAAGTATATGTATCTATAGAAAAAAGAATGGCTTGTGGAGTTGGGGGTTGTTTAGTATGCACATGCAAGACAAAATCTGGAAATAAAAGGACGTGTTTAGATGGTCCGGTTTTTTTAGGAGATGAGGTGATATTTGATGACTAACTTAAGTGTCAAATTTGGAAAACTAAACTTTAAAAACCCTGTTGTTATGGCATCTGGTACATTTGGATTTGGAAAAGAGTATGAAAGAATATATGATATTCAAAAGCTTGGAGGTATATGCACAAAAGGAATAACTCTTAATAAAAGAGATGGAAATAGTGGGATTAGAGTTTGGGAGACATCATCAGGCATGCTAAACAGTGTAGGACTTGAAAATCCAGGTATGGATAAATTTATAAAAGAGTATAATGATTACTTAAAATCACTTGACCTTGTAAGTATTGTAAACATAGGGGGATCTACTATAGATGAATATATAGAAAGTGTAGAAATAGCCTGTAAAAATGATGTAGATGCAATAGAGCTAAATATATCTTGTCCAAATGTAAAACAAGGTGGTATAGCATTTGGAATAAAAACTGATATTGCAAGGCAGGTAGTTAGAAAAGCAAGAGATATTTGCAATGTTCCTTTGATAGTAAAGCTATCTCCTAATGCAGAAAATATAGTAGATATGGCACTAATGTGTGAGGAAGAAGGAGCAGATGGAGTATCTTTAGTAAATACATTTATGGCAATGGCCATAAATATAGACAAAAGAAAGGCTATATTTGACAATATATATGCTGGACTTTCGGGGCCTTGTATAAAGCCTATAGCTCTTAGAATGGTTCATCAAGTTTGTAAAAATGTATCAATACCTGTGATGGGAATGGGTGGTATAACAAATTATAAGGATGCTTTAGAGTTTATAATGGTGGGGGCTACTTGTATTCAGGTTGGAACTGCAAACTTTATAAATCCTAGGATAGGTATTGACATAATAAATGGAATAAAGGATTACATGGAAAAAGAAAACATAAAATCACTAGATGAAATAAGAGGAATAATTTAGGAGGAGATACTATGGAAAATATATTAAAAGAATGTGGGGCATTACTTGAAGGACACTTTTTATTATCATCAGGAAAGCACAGCAATAGATATGTTCAGTGTGCTAAGATACTTAGATATCCAGATAAAGCAGAAAAGGTGCTTAAAGTTGTTGCAGATAAAATAAAGGATATTAATATAGATATATTAGTTGGACCAGCAATGGGTGGAATACTAGTTTCGTATGAACTTGGAAGACAACTAGGTAAAGAGTCTATATTTGCAGAAAGAGAAGATGGAGTAATGAAAATAAGAAGGGGATTTGAGATAAAAAAAGGAGCTAAAGTACTTATAACTGAAGATGTAGTAACAACAGGAAAGTCAACCCTTGAAACAAAGGAAGCTATAGAAAGTATGGGAGGAGAAGTTATAGGGGTAGCATGCATTATAGATAGAAGTAGCACTGATATAGGAATGCCTATATATAGTGCGATAAAGCTTGATATAGAAACTTTTGATGAGTCAGATTGCAAGCTTTGTAAGGATAATATTCCAATTGTAAAGCCAGGAAGTAGATAAAGTTAGGAGAAAGTCCTTTTGTAATCGAAAGGGCTTTCTTTTGTTGAACATTTAACAAATTTGTGGTATTATCATTAACAATAAAAGCATTGTCAATAGATAATGAAAGGGGGAAGATTATGATTGATAATACAGTCTTGTCTATAACTGCTATAATAATACTTTCTAGCATAGTATGCAGAATAAGTGTCATGAGACATAGAAAAAATTATGACAACTTCTTATCAGAACTTGAAGATAGCAATAGTAAATATGATAGAGAATTAAATATATTTATGAAGTATGTAAGTAAGCATCATGAAATTCAAGAACTCAATCAAGGTAACTATGTGTTAGTGATTATGATTGTATTGATAAAACTTTTTCATAATAGATAGTATGTCTAGGGGGGATAAACTTATGAAGTTTAAAAATAGAAAAACTGTATTGTTACTGTTAATGGTAGCTATTATCTTAGGAAATATTAATTTAACACATTCTTATGCTATAGATGTAGTAAAGAGCAACTATATCGAAATGAATAATGGCAAACTAATTGAAATTAATAATGGATTTATAATGGAGTATGAGAAATTTGAAAATGGCGAACAGGTATATTACTATGAAGAGTTCAAAAACAATGTAGTATATACAAAAAAATATATTAAGGAATATAGAGAATTAAAATTAATAGAAGAGTTAATTACTACCTTCAAATCAGAAAAAAATGATATTGGAGGTAAAGTGATTTTAGCTGAAATTTATAACATCACACATAACACTACGTTTACGGAAGTAGTTATGGAAGAAACAATAGAAGTAGGATATATGAGAATGCAATCAAGAAGACTTCATCCTACAGATTCAACTTATTATTTTAGTCATGGAAGTACAGGGCATTTAGGATTTAGTAGGCAACACATGCAGCTATTGTAGGAGCTCTAAGCGGAGTAATTACAGGTGCAACTTTAGTAGCCGGTTCATTAGCAGGAATTGCAACACTAGTGCTTAATGGTGGATATTCTAATTTATACTACAAACAAGAAACGTTTTATCCATTAGGATCTGCCTCAGGTAAGCCGTTATGGAAAAAAGTCGTAAAATACTACTATGATAAAAACCTTATAATGCAATGCGGAGATACGCTATATTATAACTCAACCGTATTGTGTAAATATTAGTTGTTATATTTCTTGTAGATTTAATGTTGTATTCTTGCATTAGGTTTATTAAAATTTTATTCTTGTTTTAATATAAAAAGTGTGTACTCTCTTTCGGAGTAATGATTTTTTGAGGTCTTAATTATCATTACTTTTGAGTTTACACACTTTATTTTTTAGTGTTTTCAGATAGCTTTATTAAGTTTAAGTATATCTGAAACTTTATCAGCTATTATATCTAAATGATGAGGATTTTCTATAATATCAATTTCATCTATATTAACATAAAGAACAGGAGATTCTTTATAATTTTTTATCCACTTATCATATCTTCTATGAAGATTTTCCCAGTAATCTCTTGAAACTCTCTTTTCCATATCTCTTCCTCTTAAATTTATTCTATGTATTATAGAATCTATAGATCCAGTTAAATATATCATAAGATCAGGCCTTTTAAGATATGGAACCATATCGTAGAAAAGTTCAGAATAAGTTTCAAAATCTCTTTGAGACATTTTTCCGTTTTCGTAAAGAGATTTTGCAAATATCTCTACATCTTCATATATACTTCTATCTTGTATATTATCAAATCCATTTAAAGATATTTCTTTTTGCTGTTTGAATCTTTGAGCTAGAAAGTAAAGCTGAAGGTGAAAACCCCATTTTTCTTGATCAGTATAAAAATCATCTAAGTAAGGGTTTGTGTCTACTTTTTCAAAATGTGTCTTAAAATTTAATTTTTCCCCAAGCATTCTTGTAAGTGTAGACTTACCTGCCCCTACATTTCCTGCAACAGTTATAAAAAGATTTCCTTTATTTTCTGATTTAGTGTATTCAGGGTGAGTAACAAGATTTAACATTATTTTCCTCCTAATAATTCAATTTCGTTTTGTACTTTATTTATTATAAATTGTCTATCATTTTCATTATTTATAAAATCTAGATAGGTATTGTCTACTTTTATTATTCTAGGAGTTTTTTCGCCAAAGTAGTGCTTTATAGATCTTTCGTTAA
This sequence comes from Alkalithermobacter thermoalcaliphilus JW-YL-7 = DSM 7308, assembly GCA_001584565.1. Classification (GTDB taxonomy): domain Bacteria; phylum Bacillota; class Clostridia; order Peptostreptococcales; family Peptostreptococcaceae; genus Alkalithermobacter; species Alkalithermobacter thermoalcaliphilus. Next base: position 177,341 of record LSFY01000001.1, read on the forward strand.
AATAATACTCATATTCTTCTCTTAAGTTATCTATATAAGATCTATTCATCTGCCTTTCAAAACTTCTATCTCTAAGAGAAATTTTTTTCATTAGAGTATCTGTATCAGAGGTTAAATATATTATAATATCAGACTGAGGAAGACCACTTACGAATATATCGTAAACTTGTTTATATTTATAAAACTGTCTTTTGTTTAAAGTAAGTCCAGCAAATATTAAGTTTTTGATTATATTATAGTCGCTTACTACAATTTGTCCTTTTTTTAAAACCTTCTCTATATCTTCTAACTGTTTTACTCTATTAAAGAAAAAAAATGCTTCTGTTTGAAGAGCATACTCTTTTATATTTTTATAAAATTGAGATAAAAATGGATTTTCTTCTACTATCTCCATTAAACTTGTAGCATTAAAATGAGATGTTAATATATTAGTTAGTGTAGTTTTGCCTACACCTATAGGACCTTCTATTGATATGAATATACCTTTTTTCAAGTTGATCAGCTCCTAAAAGTATAATTACGTACAATAGTTTATCAGAAAAATAGAGTTAATTCTACAAAAAACTTAGTAAAGCTATCTTGTAAATATATACAAGACAGATAAAACATACATTGAAATTTTACAAGAATGATGGTAGAATATCAGTAGTAATAACTATGAAAGGCGGGAAACAATGAGAGTATTGATCGTAGATGACGCCACTTTTATGAGGAACTTTTTGATGGATAATATAAAAAAGCTAGGATACGAGGTTGTGGGGGAAGCTAGCAACGGAAAAGAAGCTATAGAAAAGTATATTCAGTTAAAGCCTGACTTAGTTACTATGGATATAACAATGCCTAAGATGAACGGAATAGAAGCTCTTAAAGAGATAAAGAAAATAAATAAAAATGCTAAGGTTATAATGATATCAGATATAGGTCAACACGATAAAATAATAGAATCAATAAAAAATGGTGCTACGGATTTTATAATAAAGCCTGTACATCCAGAGAGACTCAAGGATTCGTTGTCTAAAGTAGGAGCTTAGCTTCTACTAGAGGGATCTCCTATTTTTCACAAATAGGAGACCTTTTTGTTTTTAATTAATATTAAAGGAGTGATAAAATGATTATAAGAAGACTAGAAGAAAAAGAGTATAACTTAATAGAAAATATAGATTATTATTATGAAAGCGACAAAGAGTTTTTACTTACAAAATGGATAGAAAACAACAATATACACTTTACTTTAAAATTAAATGACTTAGAAAATAGATTCAAAAGAAACTTAAAATTACAAACGAAAGATAAATACTTAAAAGAAATACACATAAATGTAATAGAGCAAAAAGGTGAAATTATAGGATTTATACAATTAGGATTTGAGGAAAATTCTAATATGGCAGTTATTATGAATCTGTGGGTAAGAGAAGACAAAAGAAGAGATAAAGTAGGTAAAAAACTATTAAAATCTTCTAAAGGATATGCAAGATATGTAAATGCTAAAGGGGTATATGCAGAAATAGATTCTAAAAACTATCCTGCTATAAACTTTCTATTAAGTAATGACTTTAATATAACAGGTATAAATGAAGATATATTAAACAATCAAGTTCTTATAGGAATGACATTTGTATTTTAATAAAGATACTCTACCTAGCTTAAAATAATAAAATTTGGGTAAATTAAAACTAGTAGCTAGGTAGAAAGGATTGATTTTATGAAAATATATAATGATAAAAATAAAGTAATAATTGATGGTTTAAAAGATTTTGAACCAAAGCATATATTTGAATGTGGACAGTGTTTTAGATGGACTAAAGAAAATGATGATTCTTATACTATAGTTGCGTTTGGAAAAATACTTAATGTAAAAAAAGAAGAAAATACAATATATTTTAATAACACAAATATATATGACTTTGAAAATATATGGCACAATTATTTTGATTTAGACAGAGACTATTCAAGAATAAAGGAAATTTTAAGAAAGAAAGACAATTACCTTGATGAAGCTGTAAAGTTCGGATATGGAATAAGAATATTAAATCAGGATCCATGGGAAACAATAATATCTTTTATAATATCAGCAAACAACAGAATTCCTATGATAAAAAAAGCTATAGACAATTTATCTACATATTATGGAGAGGAAATAGGAGAGTTCAATGGTAAAAAATACTACTCATTTCCAACAATAGAAAAAATGAACTCACTTTCTGTTGAAGAAATTGAAAAAGCTTCAACAGGATATAGAGCTACATATATAAAGGATACTAGTTATATAGTATTTAGCAAACAAATTAACATATATAATCTAAAAAATGTAGATACAAATATGTGTAAAAGTCATCTTATGATGTTTCCAGGAGTAGGACCTAAAGTTGCCGATTGTATTATGCTCTTTTCAATGCAAAAGTATGATGTATTTCCGGTAGATGTTTGGGTACAAAGAGTTATGAAAGAGTTTTATTTAAATGAGGATATGAGCTTACCAAAAATAAGACAGTATGGAATAGAAAAATTTAAGGAATTATCAGGATTTGCTCAGCAGTATTTGTTTTACTATGCAAGAGAATTAGGAATAGGAACAAGTAGTAGGAGGAGATCATGAATTTATTTAACTCTTTCTTTGGGGCACTCGGGATAATATTTACAATATCAGTTATAGCTGTATCTATTATAATTTTTTTAGAAAATAGAGACCCTTCAAAAACTATAGCATGGCTTTTAGTACTTATATTATTTCCTATTATAGGATTTGTAATATATCTTTTATTTGGCCAAAACATAAGAAAAAAGAAAATATTCAAAACTCAAAAATTGTTAAATGAAATAGAATCATCTAATGCATTTAAGAGCATAAAAGAGTTTGAAAATTTAGTTTCAGTACAAAAAAGTGCAATAACAGACAATTTAATATTTGACGATGAAAACTCATTTACAAAAAAGAGGATAATGAATTTGCTACTAAACACAGGAAGATCTCCATTTACGTTAAACAACGAAATAAAAATCCTTACAAATGGACAAAACAAATTTACTGAACTTATAAATGACCTAAAATCAGCTAAAGATCATATACATATGGAATATTACATAATAAAAGATTCTCAAATAGGAAGACAAATAAAAGATGTACTTATACAAAAAGCTAAAGAAGGAGTAGAAATTAGAATTTTATATGATGATGTTGGTTCGTGGAGGTTATGGTTTAACAAAAACTTTTTTAATGAAATGAGAAAAGAAGGCATAAATATATATCCATTTTTACCATCTTTATTTCCGTTTCTAAACAAGAAAATAAACTATAGAAATCATAGAAAAATAGTAGTTATAGATGGAAAAATAGGATATATAGGAGGTATAAACATTGGAGATGAATATTTAGGAAAAGATAAAAAAATAGGTTTTTGGAGAGATACCCATATAAAAATACAAGGAGAAGCTGTATATATGATGCAGCTTACGTTTTTATTTGACTGGTATTTCTCTAGTAGAAAATTACTACTAGATAAAAAATATTTTCCAAAGCTTAGTTTTTGTGGAGAAAATATAGTTCAAGTAGTTTCTAGTGGGCCAGACTCAGACTGGGAAGCTATACATAAAGCATATTTTACTGCTATATGTCAGGCTAAAAAGAGAATATATATACAAACTCCATACTTTATACCTGATGAAAGTATTCTTATGGCATTAAAAACTGCGGCATTAAGTGGTGTAGATGTAAAAATTATGTTTCCTGCAAATCCAGATCATAAGGTAGTTTATTGGGCTTCTTTATCTTATTTTAGCGAAATACTAAAAGCAGGCGGAAAAGTATATCTATATGAAAATGGATTTTTACATTGCAAAACACTTATAATAGATGATGACATATCTTCTGTAGGAACTGCAAATATGGATCTTAGAAGTTTTATGTTAAATTTTGAAATAAATGCATTTATATATGATAGACAAGTAACTAGTGAGCTTTTAAGAGACTTTAACGAAGATATAAAAGAATGTAGAGAAATAACTTTAAATGAATATATGAATAGGCCTATAACTCAAAAGATAAAAGAATCTTCATCAAGGCTTTTATCACCTATATTATAAGAGCAAATTTTTGCTCTTTTTTTTGATAACACATAGGAAATTATGTACTTTTAGAATAAAACTATATTTATTTGGACACTATATAAAAGTATGTTTAGCTACATGAAAAATTTTAAAAAATATTAAAAAAATATCTTGCAAAAAATAAAAATATTGTATAATATATAATTGTAATTAGCACTCGGTAAAAATGAGTGCTAATAAATGAGATGAATACACTAAATTTTAAATATATAATATACATAAGGAGGGGTAAGAATGAAGATAAAGCCGTTAGCTGACAGAGTGGTTATTAAAAAACTAGAAGCAGAAGAAAAAACTAAAAGTGGAATAGTTTTACCAGGAAGTGCTAAAGAGCAACCTCAAATAGCAGAAGTAATTGAGGTAGGACCAGGTGGAATAGTTGAAGGAAAAGAAATAAAAATGGAAGTTAAAGTAGGAGATAGAGTAATATTCTCTAAATATGCAGGAACTGAAGTTAAGATAGATGGACAAGAATACACTATATTAAGACAAAATGATATTTTAGCGGTTGTAGAATAAATAAAAATATAAAACATAAGGAGGGGTTAAGATGGCTAAGGAAATTAGATTCTCTGAAGATGCAAGACGTGCTTTAGAAAATGGAGTTAACAAATTAGCTGATGCTGTAAAGGTTACTCTTGGACCAAAAGGAAGAAACGTTATATTAGATAAAAAATTCGGTTCTCCACTTATAACAAATGACGGTGTTACTATAGCTAAGGAGATAGAGCTTGAAGATAGATATGAAAATATGGGAGCTCAACTTGTTAAAGAAGTAGCTACTAAAACTAATGATGTAGCAGGAGATGGAACTACTACAGCTACAGTTTTAGCTCAAGCTATCATAAGAGAAGGATTAAAGAACGTAGCAGCTGGAGCTAATCCTATGTTACTTAGAAAAGGTATTCAAAAAGCTGTAGATGTTGCAGTTGATGAGTTAAAGAAAATATCAAGAACTGTTGAAAGCAAAGAAGCTATAGCTCAAGTTGCATCAATATCAGCAGCGGATGAGGAAGTAGGACAATTAATAGCAGATGCTATGGAAAAAGTAGGTAAAGACGGAGTTATAACTGTTGAAGAATCTAAATCAATGGGAACAGAGCTTGATACTGTTGAAGGTATGCAGTTTGATAGAGGATACCTTTCACCATATATGGTAACTGATGTTGAGAAAATGGAAGCTGTATTAAACGATCCATATATACTAATTACAGACAAGAAAATATCTAATATACAAGATATACTTCCAATACTTGAGCAAATAGTACAACAAGGAAGAAAATTACTTATCATAGCTGATGACGTAGAAGGAGAAGCTTTAGCAACACTTGTTGTTAACAAATTAAGAGGAACATTTGAAGTTGTTGCTGTTAAAGCTCCAGGATTTGGAGATAGAAGAAAAGAAATGCTTAAAGATATAGCTATCTTAACTGGTGGTCAAGTAATTTCTGAAGAATTAGGATATGACCTTAAAGAAGCAGATTTAAGCTTACTAGGTAGAGCTGAAACTGTTAAAGTTACAAAAGAAAATACTATAATAGTAGACGGAGCTGGAAATCCTCAAGATATTAAAGATAGAGTAAATCAAATTAAAAGACAAATCGAAGAAACTACTTCTGACTTTGACAAAGAAAAATTACAAGAAAGACTTGCAAAACTTGCAGGTGGTGTAGCTGTAATTAAAGTTGGAGCTGCAACAGAAACAGAATTAAAAGAAAGAAAATTAAGAATAGAAGACGCTCTAAATGCTACTAGAGCTGCAGTAGAAGAAGGTATAGTAGCTGGTGGAGGAACTGCACTTGTAAGTGTAATACCAGCAGTAGAATCTTTAATTGAAACTTTAGAAGGAGAAGTTAAAACTGGAGCTATGATAGTAAGAAAAGCTCTAGAAGAACCTTTAAAACAAATAGCAGCAAACTGTGGACTTGAAGGAGCTGTTATAGTAGAGAAAGTTAAAAACTCTGATCCAGAAATAGGATTTGATGCATTAAATGAAACTTATGTAAATATGATAGAAGCAGGTATAGTAGACCCAACTAAAGTTACAAGATCGGCTCTTCAAAATGCTGCATCAGTAGGTGGAGTATTCTTAACTACTGAAGCTGCTGTTGCAGATCTTCCAGAAAAAGAAGCTCCAATGCCAGGAGGAATGGGCGGCGGAATGCCAATGATGTAATAAAAGGAGACCATTGTGGTCTCCTTATTTTATGCATTCAAAAACTGAATCTAAAATTTCAATAGCTAAATTTAAAGTTTTATCATTTTCATCTAAAAGAGTATTAAGTTCAACAAAATCCATAGACTTTATCATACCAGTTTGAGCTAATTTTCTAAGAAGAAGTTTTGTCTCATCTACATTAAATCCATTGTTAACAGGAGTTCCAGTTCCAGGAACATAGCTTGAATCTATAAAGTCCATATCAAAGCTTAGGTGAATAGCATCTACATCACTTTCTTTAAGTTTGTCCAATATAAAGTCAACTAGATTTTCTATTCCGATTTTACGCATTTTTTCTGGAGAATATACATTTATATTCTTTTCTTTTATTAAATCGATTTCTCCAGAGTCTATATCTCTAGCTCCTAATATAAAAACGTTTTCAGGACGGACCTTAGTTTCCTTATAATATAAGTTTGTAAGATCCTCATGACCTATTCCCATAGACGCTCCAAGTGGCATACCGTGAACATTTCCACTAGGGCTTGTTTCATGAGTGTTAATATCTGCATGAGCATCTAACCATATAACAGCAATATTTTTAAATGCTTTACTAACTCCTGCAATGCTTCCTATACTTAAGCTATGGTCTCCACCTATTATAAGAGGAAAATCATTATTGTTTATCGAAATATTTACTAAATGAGCAAGGTTTGTATTAACTGTAACTATTGAATTAACATATTTCATATTTCTGTGATACAAAAATTTGCTATCAGAATCTGCACTAGGTACATGTATGTTTCCTAAGTCAAATACTTTATGATTATGTTTTTGTAAAATATCAATTAAATTATTCTCTCTAAGTTTATCTGGAGCATACTGAGGACCTTGTTTATCGCATCCATAAAACAAAGGAACTCCAATTATATTAATATTCATAAAATACACCTCCACCCTAACAAATAATAAAATTTTTATGTATAATTTATTTATATCATAATTTTAAGAAAATATCAAAAGAAGTTAATTTTTCAAATACTTTGTTTTGTTGAAAAAGCTAACTAGGTAGTGTAAAATCAAGTAAATGCTATATCATAGAGGTGATATCATGGATTTAAAAGAAATTCTTATTAGTGTAAAACAAGGACATTTAGATATAGATACTGCTTTATCTAAATTAAAAACTCTTCCTTTTGAAGATATAGGCTATGCAAAAGTAGACCATCATAGAAGTATAAGAAATGGGTATCCTGAGGTTATCTATGGAGAAGGAAAAACAGATGAGCAAATAGCTGGAATAATAGAAAAAATGATGGAAAAAGGAAGTAACATACTTGCTACTAGAATAAAAAAAGAAACATATGATTATCTAAAAAATATATATCCAAGTATACAATATGAAGAGCTTGCTAGAATTATAAAAATAGAGAATAAAAAAATTGAAAAAGTGGGAAAAGGAAAAATATTAGTACTTACTGGTGGTACTTGTGATATACCAGTTGCTGAAGAAGCTTACCATACAGCAGAGTTTTTAGGTAATGATGTGGAAAAAATTTACGATGTAGGTGTTGCTGGAATACATAGACTTTTTAATAATATGGACAAAATTATGTCTGCTAGAGTTATAATAGCAGTAGCTGGAATGGAAGGGGCACTGCCTAGTGTTGTAGGAGGACTTGTTGATGTTCCGGTTATAGCAGTTCCAACATCAGTTGGATATGGTGCTAATTTTAAAGGATTATCTTCACTTTTAACTATGTTAAATAGCTGTGCATCAGGAATATCAGTTGTAAATATAGATAACGGATTTGGAGCGGGTTATCTTGCGAGTATGATAAATAAACTTTAGGAGGGGTATTATGGAAAAAATATTATATTTTCAATGTAGTTCAGGGATTTCTGGAGATATGACGCTTGGAGCACTTTTAGATCTTGGTATTGATAAAGATGAATTTTTGCGTGAGCTTTCAAAATTAAATATTAATGATGAATATGAAATAGTTATAACATCCAAAAAAGAAAGTGGAATACAAGGAACTGACGTAAATGTAGTATTAAAGCACAATCATAATCACGATGATCACCATCATCATAGGCATTTAAATGACATATATAAAATTATAGATAGCTCAGATATAAGTGATAATGCTAAGAATATAGCAAAAGATATATTTATGAATGTTGCAATAGGAGAAGCGAAGGTACATGGTACTACAATAGATAAAGTGCATTTTCATGAAGTTGGGGCTACAGATTCGATAGTAGATATAGTTGGATGTGCAATACTTATAGATATGATAAAACCAGATAAAATATATTCATCTGTTATCCCTTTAGGAAGTGGATTTGTAAAGTGTGATCATGGAATTATGCCTGTTCCAGCACCTGCTACTTTAGAAATATTAAGAGGAATGAATGTTAAACTAAATAGCATAAAAGGGGAAATTACAACTCCAACAGGAGCTGCTATACTAAAGACTTTAGTAGATGAATTTATAGATGAGATTGATTTTGAAATAGATTCAGTAGGGTATGGAATGGGAAAAAGAAAACTTGAAATTCCAAATATGTTAAGAGTTATAAAAGGTATAAAAAAAAAGAAAATATAGTCTATGAAGTTGAAGCTAATATAGATGATATGAATGGTGAAATATTTTCATATTTATATGAAAAACTATTTGAAATAGGAGCTTTAGATGTATATACCCAGAGTATATATATGAAAAAAAATAGACCTGCCGTAAAACTTTCAGTTTTATGCATAGAAAAAGATTTAAACAATATATGCACAGAAATATTAAAACAAACTACTACGTTTGGAGTAAGGTACAAAAAGCTTAGTAGGATGGTCCTTGAAAGAAGAAACATAAAAGTTAAATCAAAATTTGGTAATATATTTATCAAAGTAGCATACTATGATGGTAGGATACTAAAATATACACCAGAATATGAACAGTGCAAAGAAATAAGCAAAAATTTTAATATACCCATAAGAGTAGTATACGATGAAATAAATCATGAAATAAGTAAGTATATAAAAACGTTATCTAAAGGCGATTAACGCAATATCCTACAATTTTTTTATATTACTGTTGACAAGTAGAAAAGCTTTTGATAAATTTAATAACATAAATTTTAAAATTATTCGCTCATATAACTTCGGTAATATGGTCCGAAAGTCTCTACCGAGAAACCGTAAATTTCTCGACTATGGGTGAAATTATTGTTATAGGTATATATTAATAGACGAGTTTGTAGGCTGATATAGTATCCCTATGAGTTTGTCTAAAGGTATTTATGAGAACCTATATGATGATTTCACACATTGGAGTCATCATATAGGTTCTTTTATCATATACGGGGGTGATAACTATGGAAAAAATATTAAAAGAAGGACTAACTTTTGATGATGTGCTTTTAATTCCTCAAAAATCAGAAGTTCTTCCTAAAGATGTAGATACTTCAACATTTTTGACAAAAACTATAAAACTTAATATACCTCTTATGAGTGCTGGAATGGACACTGTAACAGAGTCAAAAATGGCAATAGCGATGGCTAGAGAAGGCGGAATAGGAATAATTCATAAAAATATGTCTATAGAAAGTCAGTGTTTAGAGGTTGATAAAGTAAAAAGAAGCCAACATGGAGTTATAATAGATCCTTTTTATCTTACTAAAGATCACACAATAGCTGATGCAGATGAGCTTATGGGTAGATATAAAATCTCAGGAGTTCCAATAGTTGATGAAAATAAAAGATTGATCGGAATAATAACAAATAGAGATATAAGGTTTGAAGATGATTTTAGTAAAGCAGTAGAGCAAGTTATGACTAAAGAAAACTTGATTGTAGCAAAGGAAGGTATAACTTTAGATGAAGCTCAGAAGATACTAAAATCAAATAAAATAGAAAAACTTCCTATAGTTGATGAGAATATGGTCTTAAAAGGACTTATAACTATAAAAGATATAGAAAAGAAAATACAATATCCAAATTCAGCTAAAGACTCTAGAGGAAGGCTTTTGTGTGGTGCAGCTGTTGGAATAACATCAGATATGATGGATAGAGTAGATGAACTTGTAAAGGTAAGCGTAGATGTTGTAGTACTAGACACAGCTCATGGACATTCAAAAGGGGTAATAGAAGGAGTTAAGACTATAAAAAGAAAATATCCAAACTTACAAGTTATAGCTGGAAATGTAGCTACATATGAGGCTACTAAAGAGTTAATAAAAGTAGGAGCAGATTGTATAAAGGTAGGGATAGGTCCAGGATCTATATGTACAACTAGAGTTGTAGCTGGAGTTGGAGTTCCTCAAATAACTGCTATAATGGATTGTTTTAAGGCAGGTAAAGAGTGTTCGGTTCCTATAATAGCTGATGGAGGAATAAAATACTCTGGTGATATTGTAAAAGCTATAGCTGCTGGTGGATCTGTAGTTATGCTTGGATCTTTACTTGCTGGTACAGAGGAAAGTCCAGGAGAGAGAATTATATATAAGGGTAGAGCATTTAAAGCATATAGAGGTATGGGATCGATTGGTGCCATGGAAAAAGGATCGAAAGATAGGTATTTCCAATCTGACTCTAAAAAGCTAGTGCCAGAAGGTGTAGAGGGTATGGTTCCTTACAAAGGATCTGTATCAGATATAGTTTATCAATTAGTAGGTGGCTTAAGAGCTGGTATGGGATATTGTGGAGCGAAAAATATAGAAGATTTAATAGAAAATGGAAAGTTTGTGAAAATAACAGGAGCAGGACTTAAAGAAAGTCACCCTCACGATATAACTATAACTAAAGAAGCACCTAACTATAGTGTGCAGGAGGTAAACTAATATGGATAAAGAGTTAGTACTTGTAATAGATTTTGGTGGTCAATATAACCAGCTTATAGCTAGAAGAGTGAGAGAGTGTAATGTATATTGTGAAGTTATTCCTAATAGCTACTCGATAGATGAGATAAAAAATAAAAATCCAAAAGGAATAATATTCACAGGAGGGCCTTCTAGTGTATATGAAGAAAATGCCCCTACTATTTCTAAAGAAATATTTGAACTTGGCATACCTGTTTTAGGTATTTGTTATGGAGCACAACTTACGGCACATCTTTTAGGAGGTAGTGTTAAAAAAGGGGATAAAAGAGAGTACGGAAAAACAAAAATACATTATAAAGACAGTATGCTGTTTTATGGAATTGAAAAAGAAAATATATGTTGGATGAGTCATACAGATGCCATATATGAGATTCCTGAAGGATTTGAAATAACAGCATATACAGATGATTGTCCTATAGCTGCTATGGAAAACAAAGAAAAAAATTTATATGCAGTTCAATTCCATCCAGAAGTAGAACATACAAATGATGGATTTAAAGTTATAGAAAATTTCCTAGTTAATATTTGTAACCTAAAAGGAACTTGGACAACTAAATCGTTTATAGATGAATCTATAGAATATATAAGAAAAAAAGTAGGAGATAAAAAAGTTTTATGTGCACTAAGTGGTGGAGTAGATTCATCAGTTGCTGCAGTTTTAGTTCATAAGGCTATAGGAGATAATCTAACTTGTATGTTCGTGGATCATGGATTACTTAGGAAAAATGAAGGAGATGAAGTTGAAAGTATATTTAAAGATACTTTTAACATGAATCTTATAAGAATTAATGCTAAAGATAGATTCTTAGACAGATTAAAGGGTGTAGTAGATCCAGAACAAAAAAGAAAAATAATAGGAGAAGAGTTTATAAGAGTATTTGAAGAAGAATCTAAAAAGATAGGAAAGATAGATTATTTAGTCCAAGGAACTATATATCCAGATGTTATAGAAAGTGGTGGAGATAAAGGAACTGCTAGTGTTATAAAAAGCCACCACAATGTAGGAGGACTTCCAGAGGATATTGATTTTGAAATAATAGAACCTCTTAGAAAGTTATTTAAAGATGAAGTTAGAAAAGTAGGATTAGAACTTGGAATACCTAAAGACTTAATATTTAGGCATCCATTCCCAGGTCCTGGACTTGGAATTAGAGTTTTAGGAGAAGTTACAGATGAAAAATTAGAAATACTAAAAGAAGCAGATTATATATATAGACAAGAGCTTAAAAAAGCTGGTTTAGACAAAGAAATATGGCAGGCGTTTGCTGTTTTACCAGATGTTAAGACAGTTGGAGTAATGGGTGATGAAAGGACTTACTCTTATCTTATAGGGCTTAGAGCTATTTCAAGTAGTGATGGTATGACAGGTGATTGGTATAGAATCCCTTATGATGTATTAGAGAAAATATCTATAAGAATAGTTAATGAGGTTCCAAATGTGAACAGAGTTGTATATGACATTACTAGTAAGCCGCCTAGTACTATAGAATGGGAATAATTTTTGAAAAAATATAATTAAAATAAGAACTATATCGAACTATTCGAGAAAAAAATACAAAAAAATTCATAAAAAGTATTGACTATTAGTTATAAATAATTTAAAATAAACTTGTAAAGCTAATAAGAATACTTTTCCTCATATAATCCCGGTAATATGGTCTGGGAGTCTCTACAGGAAAGCCGTAAACTTTCCTACTATGAGCTGAAGTTTCCTTTTCTTCTCACCTTTTGCTAGTTAGGACTTCGCTCTTAACTAGCATTTTTTTTCAGAAAATAAATACAAAAAGGAGGTTTTAAAATGGAACTTACATCAAAAGTAGCTAAGACAAAAGAATCTAAAAATATTTTAGATAGAGTCTTTAAACTTACAGAAAATAATACTACAGTAAAAACTGAAGTTTTAGCCGGTATAACTACGTTTATGACTATGGCCTATATACTAGTTGTAAACCCTCTAATACTAGGAGATGCAGGAATGGATAGAGGAGCCGTATTTATGGCAACTGCTTTATCAGCTGCATTAGCAACTTTTGTGATGGCGTTTTTAGCAAATTATCCTTTTGCACTAGCTCCAGGAATGGGACTTAATGCATTCTTTGCGTATGGAGTAGTTCTAGGAATGGGATATAGCTGGCAATTTGCCTTAACAGCTGTTTTTATAGAAGGACTAATATTTATATTACTTACATTCTTTAATGTTCGTGAAAAAATAATAAATGCTATTCCAACTGTACTAAAAAATGCAGTTAGTGCAGGTATAGGCTTATTTATAGCTTTTATAGGACTTGTTAATATAAACTTAATACAACAAGGTGGAGCTATAATAACACTTGGTCACATCCAAAGTCCTCTTATAGTACTTTCATTATGTGGATTACTTTTAACATCAGTTTTATTCGCAAGAAAAGTAAAAGGTGCCTTCCTAATAGGTATGATATTAACATCTGTTGCAGGAATGGCAATAGGACTTGTTCCATCTCCAGGAAAAATAATAGACATACCACCTTCAATATCTCCAATATTCATGGCATTTACAGATGTTCCAAAAAGTCAAATATTTAGCATAGATATGTTAATAGTAGTGTTTACATTATTATTTGTAGATTTATTTGATACAATAGGATGTTTAGTAGGAGTAGCAAGTAAAGCAGATATGTTAGATAGTGAAGGAAAGCTTCCAAAGGCAAAACAAGCTTTATTTGCAGATGCTATAGGAACTACAGCAGGAGCAATGTTTGGAACTTCAACAGTAACGACATTTGTAGAAAGTGCAGCAGGTATAGCTGAGGGAGGAAGAACAGGACTTACAGCATTTACTACAGGAGTATTATTCTTAATATCAACATTATTTGCACCAGTATTTACTTCAATACCAGCAGAAGCTACAGCTCCAGTTTTAATATTAGTAGGAGTTATGATGGCATCATCAATGCTAAAGATTGATTTTAACGATCTAACAGAAGCAATACCTGCATTTTTAACTATAATACTTATGCCACTGACATATAGTATAGCGGAAGGATTAGTATTTGGTATAGTTTCGTATGCTTCAATTAAGCTTCTTACAGGAAAAGGAAAAGTAGTTGAGCCATCTTTATATGTTCTAGCTATACTGTTTATAGTCAAGTATGCTTTTGCAGGTTAAACTTAATAAAAACCCCAAAATACTTAGGGGCTTTTTTTGTACCCATTATAGATAAAAGGAGTGAGTAAAGTGGAGCTTTTATATGAAGGAAAGGCAAAGAAAGTATTCAAAACAGACAATGAAAATGAATATATAGTTTATTTTAAAGATGATGCAACAGCTTTTAACGGAGAAAAAAAAGCTGTAGTCTATGAAAAGGGAATATTAAACAACAAGATATCGTCTGAAATATTTAAAATGCTTCACCAAAAAGGAATAAACAACCATTTTATAAAAAGGATATCGGATAGAGAAATGCTTGTTAAAAAAGTAGATATAATTCCACTTGAAGTTATAGTAAGAAATATAGCAGCAGGATCTATATGTAAGAGATTAGGAATAAAGGAAGGTAAAGAATTTAAAAAAAGCATTATAGAATTTTCATATAAAAATGATGAATACAAGGATCCACTTATAAATGAAGATCACATAATAGCACTAGAGATTATAACAGAAGATGAAATACAAATAATAAAAAACTATGCCGCAAAAATAAATGAAATACTAAAAGAATTTTTCATAGGACTAAATATAGTACTTGTAGATTTTAAATTAGAGTTTGGAAAATATGGCCTAGATATAATACTTGCAGATGAAATTTCTCCAGATACATGTAGACTATGGGATAAAGATAGCATGCAAAAACTAGATAAAGATAGATTTAGACAAGATTTAGGTCAAGTTATACAAGCATACAAGCAAGTTCTCGAAAGAATAGAGAAATAGGGGGATTTTCAATGTGCGGGATTATAGGAGTTTTTTCAAAAAATGATGTAGTAAAAGATATTTATTATGGACTTTATACACTTCAGCACAGAGGACAAGAAAGCTGTGGAATAGCAGTATCTGATAAAGATATAAATTACTATAAGGGTATGGGGCTTGTAACAGAAGTTTTTAAGGAAGAAAACTTGAGCAAGCTAAAAGGAAATATAGGAATAGGTCACGTTAGATACTCAACATCAGGTGAAAGCTGTATACAAAATAGTCAACCTTTAGTTGGCACATGCAGAGGGGAAAAAATAGCATTAGCTCACAATGGAAATCTTATAAATAGTGATGTTTTAAGAAAAGAAATGGAAAGTGAAGGATTTGCTTTTCAAACAAATATAGATTCTGAAGTTATACTTTATCTGATAGCAAAATACTACGAAACAGACATAGTAAAGAGCATAAAAACTGTTATGAACCATATAAAAGGAGCTTATTCTTTGGTAGTTATGACTAAAGATAAGTTAATTGCAGTAAGAGATTCACATGGGTTTAGGCCACTGTCATTAGGAAAAAAGGAAGATAGCTATATATTATCATCAGAAAGTTCATCCATAGATATATTAGGAGGAAAATTTATAAGAGATATAAAACCAGGGGAAATATTGGTTATAGATAACGAAGGTGAAAGGTCGTACAAGTTTGAAAATCAAGACAAAAAAAGTTTATGTATATTTGAACACATATATTTTGCAAGAAATGATGCTTATATAGATGGAATAAATATTTATAACTTTAGAGTAAGATGTGGAGAAATATTAGCTAAGGAGTCTTTTGTAGATGCAGATGTAGTCATTCCTGTTCCTGATTCAGGATGGGCTGGGGCTATTGGATATTCATCTCAAAGCAAGATACCATTCATGGAAGGATTAGTTTAAAATAGATATGTAGGTAGAACATTTATAAAACCAACTCAAACTGAAAGAGAAATAGGAGTTAAATTAAAGTTAAATCCACTAAAAGAAGTTGTAAGTGGAAAATCTGTAGTTTTAGTAGATGATTCGATAGTAAGGGGAACAACATCTAAACGACTAATACAATCTTTAAAAAAAGCAGGAGCAAAACAAGTTCATCTAAGGATTACTTCACCTCCTGTTAAGTATCCTTGTTATTTTGGGATAGATACTCCTAGGAGAAGTCAGTTAATAGCCTCTAGTAATTCTGTTGAAAAAATATGTGAAATAATAAATGCAGACTCATTAAGTTTTCTTTCAACACAGGGTTTATTACAGGCAGCAAATTCAGATGAATTCTGTATGGCTTGTTTTGAAGGAAACTATCCTATACATCCATAAGGGGGAGTTGAAATGGAAAATATAACTTATAAATCTTCTGGAGTAGACATAGATGAAGGAAATAAAGCTGTATCTCTTATAAAAGAGAAAGTAAGAAAAACTTATGACAAGAATGTTTTAGGGGATATAGGAAACTTTGGAGGGCTATATACCTTAAGAGAGTTTTTAGGAATGAAAGAACCTGTTTTAGTTTCTTCTACAGATGGAGTTGGAACTAAACTAAAAATAGCTCAAATGATGGGTATACACAATACAATAGGAATAGATCTTGTAGCTATGTGTGTAAATGATATTATATGCCAAGGAGCAAAACCTTTATTTTTCTTAGATTATATAGCAACTGGAAAATTAGATGCCAATAAGGTTGATGATATAGTTTCTTCAATAGCAAATGGTTGTAAGATTGCAGGTTGTTCTTTAATAGGAGGAGAAACAGCAGAAATGCCAGGCATGTATTCAGAAGATGAATATGATTTAGCAGGTTTTGCAGTAGGTATATGCGATAAAGAAAATATAATAGATGGATCAAGTGTAAAAGAAGATGATGTAATAATTGGCATAGCTTCTTCAGGAATTCATAGCAATGGATACTCTTTAGTAAGAAAAATATTTATAGATCACTTAAAGTGGAATCTTAATGATTATATACCACGATTAGGCCAGACATTAGGACAGGCTCTTTTAAGACCTACAAAAATATATGTAAATCTTATAAATAATTTATTACTTAATTATAAAATAAAAGCAATAGCCCATATAACTGGAGGAGGAATTATAGAAAACATACCTAGAGTTATACCTGAAGGCCTTTCTTGTCAGATATACAAAAATTCTTGGGAAAGAGTAGATATATTTTCTTTAATAGAAAGTTTAAATTTAATACAGGAAGATGAGCTTTATAGAAGTTTTAATATGGGAATAGGTTTAGCTATAGTTGTTGATAAAAACTATGCAAAAGAAATATTAGACTATATAAATACGATGGAAAAAGCATTTATAATTGGAAAAATAGTAAAAGGAGAAAAAGGAGTTATATTATGTTAAATATAGCTGTTTTGATATCAGGAAATGGGACTAATTTACAGAGCCTGATAGACGCAGTAAATTTAGGACAGATAAACGGTCAAATAAATATAGTAATTTCAAACAAAGAAAATGCTTACGGACTAGACAGAGCAAAAAAGAATAATATAAAGGCTCTTTATGAAGAAAATGAAGAAATTATATTAGATATATTGAAAAAAGAAAATATAGACCTTGTTGTTCTTGCTGGATACTTAAAAAAAGTTGGTGAAAAATTTGTTAGAGAATTTGAAAATAAAATAATAAATGTGCATCCATCTTTGATACCTGCATTTTGTGGAAAGGGATATTATTCAGACAATGTTCACAAGGCTGTTATAGATTATGGAGTTAAAATAACAGGAGCAACAGTTCATTTTGTAGATGAAAAGCTAGATAATGGACCTATAATAATGCAAAGATGTGTAAATGTCTGCCAAAACGATACAGTAGAAACACTGAAAAATAAAGTTTTGCAGGTTGAACATGAAATATTAGTAGAATCTGTTAGGCTTTACTGTCTTGGAAAGATAAAAATACAAGGAAGGAAAGTGATTATAGATGAGTAAAAGAGCATTAATAAGTGTAACAAACAAAGATGGAATAGCTCAATTTGCTAAGGAGCTTTCAGAGTTAGGATACGAAATAATATCAACTGGAAATACATATAAAGCTTTAAAAGAAGCTAAAGTAGATACTATTTTAATAGAAGAAGTTACAAAGTTTCCAGAGATATTAGATGGGAGAGTTAAAACTTTAAATCCATATATACACGGAGGAATACTATTTAAAAGAGATAATGAAAAACATATTGATACCGTAAAAGAACTTGATATAAAGAGTATAGATATAGTTGTAGTAAATTTATATAACTTTAAGGAAGTTGTAGCTTGCAATAAAAGTCATGAAGAAATAATCGAAAATATAGATATAGGTGGACCTAGTATGATAAGGTCTGCAGCTAAGAACTACAAAGATGTACTTGTAGTTGTAGATCCTAGTGATTATAGCGATTTAATAACTAAATTAAAAGAAAACAAAATTACTATGGAGGATAGACTTAACCTTGCATCTAAAGCATTTTCTGTTACAGCTCACTATGAAAACCTAATTTCAAGTTATTTTGTAAATCTTACCGATTGTGAATATCCAAAGTATCTAAATATTACATTTGAGAAAGAGATAGATTTAAGATATGGAGAAAATCCTCATCAAAGCGCATGCCTTTATAAAAATCCTTTAGAAAATACAATACAGATGGAAAAAATAAGCGGAAAAGAATTATCTTTCAACAACATAAATGATATTTATGCAGCTATTGATATACTAAGGGAATTCAAAGATGAAATCGTAAGTGTAGCTATAAAACATACAAATCCATGTGCAGTAGCAGTTGGGAAAAACGGTCTTGACGCTTTTGATAAATGCTTAAAAGCAGATGAAGTATCTATATTTGGAGGTATTGTAGGAATTAATTCAACTGTAGATGAAAATCTAGCAAATGCTTTAAATAGTATATTCCTTGAAGTTGTTTTAGCTTACGATTACACAGAAAAAGCATTAGAAATTCTGACGAAAAAGAAAAATTTAAGAATATTAAAGATAAGTAATTTAGATAAAAGCAGTAAATATGATCTAAAATACGTGGATAGTAAATTACTTATTCAGCAAAGAAATAATCTTTTATACGAAGATATGGAAGTTGTAACAGATAAATTACCTACAGAAAGTCAAATAAGCGATATGAAATTTGGACTAAAGGTAGTAAAGCATATGAAATCTAATGCAGTAGCTATAGTAAAAGATGGACAAACACTAGCATTAGGACCTGGTCAAACTTCAAGAATATGGGCACTTGTAAATGCTATAAGTAATAATAAAGATAAAGATTTAAAAGATGCAGTTTTAGTATCAGATGCATTCTTCCCGTTTGATGATTGTGTAAAACTAGCTCAAGCACATGGTATAAGTGCAATAGTTCAACCTGGAGGGTCTATAAATGATAAAGATTCAATAAATGCTTGTAATCAATTAGGTATATCTATGGTATTTAGTAAGATAAGACACTTTAAACACTAGGAGTGATTTTATGAAAGTTTTAATAATTGGAAGTGGAGGAAGGGAACACGCTATAGCGTTTAAGTTTAGTAAAGATAAAAGAGTAAGCAAAATATACTGTGCTCCAGGAAATGCAGGAACAGCCAAAATAGCTGAAAATGTAGATATAGCCTTTGACGATATAAAGTTGCTTTTAGATTTTGCAAAGAGCAATAATATAGATCTTACTATAGTAGGTCCTGAAAAACCTTTAGTAATGGGAATAGTAGATGAGTTTCAAAAGCATAACTTAAAGATATTTGGTCCAAATAAATACTCAGCAAATCTTGAAGGAAGCAAGGCTTTTGCAAAAGAATTTATGATAAGAAATAATATACCAACGGCAAGATACAAAGAGTTTGAAAGTATAGATGAAGCTAAATTAAATGTAGATATATATGGATATCCAGTAGTTATAAAAGCTGATGGATTGGCAAATGGAAAAGGAGTAATAATAGCAAAAGATAGACAAAATGCTTTGGAAAGTATTGATAAGATAATGCTAAATAAAGAATTTGGAAAAGCTGGAGATAAAATTATAATAGAAGAATTTTTAGAAGGTATAGAAACATCTATATTAGCATTTGTAGATGGAAAGACAATAGTTCCAATGGAAAGTGCACAGGATTATAAAAGGGCATTTGACAATGATAAGGGAGAAAATACAGGAGGTATGGGGGCATACTCTCCAAGCTTGATATATAACAGTAAAATTCAAGATCAAATAAAAACTCAAATACTAGATAAAATAATAGATGGATTTAATAAAGAAAATATCGACTATAAAGGGATATTATTTATAGGAATAATAGTAACTAAAGATGGACCTAAAGTTTTAGAGTTTAATGTTAGATTTGGTGATCCTGAAACTCAGGTTTTACTTCCTAGATTAAATACAAGCCTTATAGATATAATAGAAAGTATTTTGGATTCTAAGTTAGATAAGATAAATATAGATTGGATAAAAAGTCCTTGTGTATCAGTAGTTTTAGCATCTAAAGGTTATCCTAAAAGTTATGAAATAGATAAGAAAATATATGGGCTTTTAGATATAGATAAAGACATCATAGTGTTTCATAGTGGTACAAAGACTGATGGCAAAGATATATTCACAAATGGTGGAAGAGTTCTTTGTGTAACATCTATTGGAAAAGATATAAAAGAAGCTAGAGATAAAGTATATGAAAATATAAAAAAGATAGATTTTGAAGGAAAGTTTTTTAGAACTGATATAGGTAAAGTAATTTCACTTTAGAATAAAGGGGAAATTGGTATGGAAAATATTAAAAGAGTATTTGTAGAGAAAAAAAGTGGGTTCAATGTTGAGGCTATGAACTTACTAAAAGATCTAAAAGAAAACTTGAAAATAAATAATTTAGAAAACGTAAGAATTATAAATAGATATGATATTTCAGGAATTACTGATGATATATATCAAAGAGCGTGTAAAACTATTTTTTCTGAACCGCCAGTAGATAATGTATATCACGAAGAAATAAAGTTAGATAGTGATGAAATACAGTTTGGAATACAATATTTGCCAGGTCAATACGATCAAAGGGCAGATTGGGCAAGTCAATGTATTCAAATACTTACTCAAGGAAAGAAAGTCACTGTAGTAACTGCTAAAATCATAGTTTTAAAAGGTAAGATAACAGATTCTGATCTAGAAAAAATAAAAAAATATTGCATAAATCCAATAGATTCTAAAGAAGCATATTTAGGAAAATATGAATCTTTAGATATTCAGTTACAAGACCCAGATCCAGTAGCTATTTTAGAAGGATTTATAGATTTAGATGATAAACAGCTTATAAAATTTTTAGATGAAAATGAACTTAGTATGACTTTAGAGGATATAAAGTTTTGCCAAGAATACTTCAAAAATATACAAAAGAGAAATCCTACTATAACTGAAATCAAGGTAATAGATACTTATTGGTCAGATCACTGCAGACATACAACTTTCTTAACTAATATAAACAATATAAAAATACAAGAAGGTAAATTTTCAAAAGCAATACAAAAAGCTTATGACAACTACCTAGATGTTAGAAAATTTGTCTATGAGGGAAAAGATAAGGATATATCTCTGATGGATATAGCTACAATAGGAATGAAGGAACTTAAGAAAAAAGGTTTATTAGATGATCTTGATGAATCAGAAGAAGTTAATGCTTGTAGTATAAAAGTAAGTGTAGATGTAGATGGAAAAAATGAAGACTGGCTAGTTATGTTTAAAAATGAAACACACAATCATCCTACAGAAATAGAACCTTTTGGTGGAGCTGCAACTTGTATAGGTGGAGCTATAAGAGATCCTTTATCAGGAAGAAGTTATGTATATCAAGCTATGCGTATAACAGGGAGTGCAGATCCTAGAAAAAGCATAGAAGATACAATAAAAGGAAAACTTCCTCAAAGAAAGATAACAACAGAAGCAGCAGCAGGGTATAGTTCTTATGGAAATCAAATAGGTCTTGCTACAGGATATGTATGTGAGGTTTATGATGAAGATTTTGTTGCAAAGAGGATGGAAGTTGGGGCCGTTATAGCAGCTGCACCTTTAGAAAATGTTGTAAGAAAAAGACCAAAACCAGGAGATGTTATTATTTTAGTTGGAGGAAGAACAGGAAGAGATGGATGTGGTGGAGCTACTGGATCATCTAAAGAACACAATGAAAATTCAATAATTACATGTTCAGCACAAGTTCAAAAAGGAAATGCTCCAACAGAAAGAAAATTACAAAGATTATTCAAAAATCCAAATGCAAGCAGGCTAATAAAAAAATGTAATGATTTTGGTGCAGGAGGAGTATGTGTTGCAATAGGCGAGCTTTGTGATGGAGTAGATATAAATTTAGATTTAGTACCTAAAAAGTATGAAGGGTTAGATGGAACTGAAATAGCTATATCAGAATCTCAAGAACGTATGGCAGTAGTTGTTGATAAAGAAGATGCAAAAGAATTTATAAAATATGCTAATGATGAAAATCTAGAGGCAACAGTAGTTGCGTTTGTTACAGATAAAAATAGATTAACAATGACATTTAAAGACCAAAAGATAGTAGATATAGATAGAGACTTTTTAAATACAAACGGAGTAAAACAAAACACAGATGCTGTTATAAAGTGTGTAGATGAGGAAAAAACTTATTTTGATATAAATTTAGACCTTGATATAAAAAGTGAATGGCTAGAAAAACTAAAAGACCTAAATGTATGTTCTCAAAAAGGACTTGTAGAAAGGTTTGATAGCACTATAGGAAGCTCAACGGTACTTATGCCTTTTGGAGGAAAATATAAAAATACTCCAATAGAAGGTATGGTTGCAAAGATACCTGTTTTATCTAAGGATACAAATACAGCGACTATAATGGCTCACGGGTATAATCCAAAACTGTCTAAATGGAGTCCGTTTCACGGAGGGATATACTCTATAATAGAGGCAGTTACAAAAGTAGTTGCAATGGGAGGAGATTACAAAAGTATAAGACTTTCACTTCAAGAATACTTTGAAAAATTAGGAAAGGATCCAATAAGATGGGGAAAACCGCTTAGTGCACTTTTAGGAGCTCTTTTAGTTCAAACAAAGCTGCAAATACCTGCTATAGGCGGAAAAGACAGTATGTCTGGAAGCTTTAAAGATTTAGATGTTCCTCCAACAGTTGTTGCTTTTGCTGTTAGTACGGTTAATGCAAATCATGTTATATCTCCTGAGTTTAAAGGTATAGGAAATAATGTAGTGCTAGTATTTGCACCTAAAGATGAATATTTTATACCTAAGTTTGATATTCTAAAGAAAAATTTTGAAAAAATAAATTATCTAATAAAAAATGGATATGTACTTTCGTCTCATACAGTAAAACATGGAGGAATATGTGAAGCTATTAGTAAAATGAGCTTTGGAAATGAAATAGGAATAAAATTTAATGAAAATGTAACAAAAGAAGAATTGTTTAATCCAAATTATGGATCTATAATACTTGAAATAGATAAATCTATAAATGTAGATGATATATTAAAAGGTGCACGATATAAAGTAATAGGAACTACACAAAGTGAGAAATCTATAGACATAAATGGTATAAAGATAGATATAAAAGATGCTTTAAAATCATTTAGTCAGCCTCTTGAGAGTGTATTTCCAACTGATACGGAAAAAATAAATGAAAACATAGAGCCGATTTCATATCATAGCTTGAAAAGGTCAAAATCTAGTATAAAAATAGCAAGGCCTAAGGTTTTTATACCAGTATTTCCAGGAACTAATTGTGAATATGATACTATGAAAGCTTTTGAAAAAGCAGGAGCTAAGGTAGATGTAAGGGTATTTAAGAATTTAACCCGTGAAGATATCCAAAACTCTCTAGATGAAATAGTTGAAGGAATAAATAGTTCTCAGATATTAATGTTATCAGGTGGATTTAGTGCAGGAGATGAACCAGAAGGATCAGGAAAATTTATAGCAACAGTATTTAGAAATCCTAAAGTAAAAGAAGCTGTAATGAATTTTATAAAAAATAAAGATGGATTGATACTTGGAATATGTAACGGATTTCAAGCTCTTATAAAGCTTGGCTTACTTCCTTATGGTGAGATAATAGATATCAACGAAAATTGTCCAACTTTAACATATAACAAAATCGGAAGACATGTATCTACAGTTGTGAATACTAAAATAGTATCAAATATATCTCCTTGGTTTAACAATGTAAAAGTAGGAGATGTTCATTCAATAGTAGTATCTCATGGAGAAGGAAGATTTATAGCAAGTGAAGATATTATGAAAATGCTTATTAAAAATGGTCAGATAGCAACACAGTATGTAGATGAAAATAAAAATCCTACTTACGATATTAAATATAACCCTAATGGATCGTTATATGCAGTTGAAGGAATTACAAGTTCAGATGGAAGAATATTAGGTAAGATGGGCCATTCTGAAAGAGTTGGATCTAATGTTATAAAAAACATCATAGGAGAAAAAGATCAAAAGATATTCCAAGCAGGAGTAGATTACTTTAGTTAAGCAGGAAAGCTAATAGCTTTCCTGCTTAAATTTTGGAAAAGTTCAGATAAATTTATAGTAGATATTGAAAAAATATGTCGCATCTGCTAGGATTATGTAGGAAGCAAAGTATAAGCTAAAGTTTGAAGAATATAGTTAATTAATTAACAATAGGGGGTTTTTTACATGGAATCAATAATATACACAGATGAGAATAAGTGTGTAGGATGTAATAAGTGTATTCATGGATGTCCAGCTCAAGACGCGAATTATGCTAATATTATCAATGGAACAAATAAAGTTAAATTAGACCAGTCTAAGTGTATAAATTGCGGACACTGCATTGAAGTGTGCGACCACAATGCAAGAGACTACTATGATGATACTGAGCGTTTCATTGAAGATATAAAAAAAGGTGAAAAAATTTCCTTAATAGTAGCCCCCGCAATCAGAGTTAATATATCAAATTATAAAAGATTATTTGGATACTTTAAGAGTTTAGGTATAAATTTAATTTATGATGTATCTTTTGGAGCAGATATAACTACATGGGCATATCTTAAAGCTATAAAAAATATGAATCTAACATCTATAATAGCTCAGCCATGTCCTTCGATAGTTAATTATATAGAAAAGTATAAGCCAGATCTTATACCTAATCTAGCTCCTGTTCAAAGTCCTATGATGTGTACAGCTATATACATGAAAAAATATGAAAATATAAATGATAAGATAGCTTTCTTATCTCCTTGTATAGCTAAAATAGACGAAATTAAAGATAAAAATACATTTGGATATATAAATTACAATGTTACCTTTAAAAAGTTATTTTCTTATCTAGAAAAAAACAAAATAAATCTAAACAATTATAACGAGTGTGATTTTGATTCTGATTGTAGCTTAGGACTTTTGTATAGTAGACCTGGAGGACTAAGAGAAAATGTAGAAGCTAGAGTAAAAGATGCTTGGATAAGACAAATAGAAGGGTATTACCATATATATGAATATCTAAAAGAATATAGCGAAAGGATAAAAAGCAAAAAAAGCGTTCCAACTCTTGTGGATATACTTAATTGTAGCTATGGTTGTAATGTAGGAACTGGTACGTGTAAGGATATATCTATTGATGATATAGATTACAAGTTAAACGATTTAAAAAATCAAAAGCTAAAAGAAAAGTCTAGCGTTATAAAAAGTAAATTAAAACAGATGGATTCTTTATTTGATAAAAAATTAAAGTTAGACGATTTCATAAGAAAATATGAAGATAAATCACATCTAATAAAAACAAGTGAACCTTCAAAAGATGAATATGAAAAAGCTTTTAATATGCTTCATAAAGTAACAGAGGAAGATAAAAATATAAATTGTTTTGCCTGTGGATACGGAGATTGTAAAAAGATGGCTAGGGCAATTGTGAATGGACTAAACAGTTTAGAAAACTGTATTTACTATAATAGACAAGAGCTTATAATACAGCAAGAAAGTCAATTAGAAATAAAAAATAGAGAAATAGAGGCAGCAGTATCAGAGGTTAAAAAACTTAGTGAAGAAAGATTAAAGAGAGTAGACCATCTAAAATACTGCATACAAGAAATAACAGCATCTATAAATGATGTTCATACAGGAAATGAACATATAGCAAATAATATAGAAGATATTGTAAGAGAAATGAGTGATATAAATACTACTGCAACTTTTCTTAGAACTAGTATAAAAGAAGTTCAAGAAAAATTAGATAAGTTTGTTCAAGCTTCAGAAGATATAGTTAAAATAGCAGGACAGACAAACTTACTTGCCCTTAATGCATCTATAGAGGCGGCAAGAGCAGGAGAACACGGAAAAGGATTTTCAGTAGTAGCAAATGAAGTAAAAAAACTTGCAGAAGACTCTAAAAATGTTGCAATATCTACAAAAACAGATGAAGAGATTATCTTAAATAATGTTAACGAAATACTTGAAGTATCTAGTGAACTCGATAAAAGAGTACATATTGTAAATGAAGCTATTACAAATATATCAGCAGTAGTTCAGGAAGTAACAGCTAAAGGACAACAAATTGCTGCAACTGCAAGCACAATGATAGATGAATAACAAAGTCCTCTTTGAAAAATTAATAAAGAAGACTTTGCTCTAACGCATTACGGAAATTATAACTTTCTCACAATTTATTAAAGTACATAATTTCCTATGTGGTATAAAAAATAGTGGCATACGCCACTATTTTTCTATTTTAAACATAAACATTTATCTTTGCCACAAGGATCGCATTCTGTTGATTTTATTATTTCTTTTCCAGAAGCAGCTTTACTAACTATTACTTTATATTTTTCTGTATTTTCAGGAACGCAAACATCGAATTGATAAAATCCTTTACAGTCAGTAACTGTATGAGCTACTCCTATATAATCAATTTTTCCACATCTACATATTTGTTTAACTAATTTTACTAGTGCGCATTTTACTGGATTACCATTACAATCTTTTACTTGACCCCATATTCTTACAGTTCTTTGTTTGCTTACTTCAAAGTCAGCTTTTATTTCGCATACATCTGTATCTTTTGATATTTTTATAGTTTCGCTTACGTTACCTACTATATATTCACAGTCATCTTCAACTGGGATACATTCTTTATGCTTTGGAGTTTTGTTTCTGCTTTCTTCTTCTTGGTCAGATAATATGTTTTCTTGATTTAATTTGATATCTTCCATTTTTCTACCCCCTAAAATATTTTTCTAAAAACTTTTTTCTAGAATATACTATTCAAATATTTGATTTTTGATACTATATTTATATAAAGGAGGTAAGGTATGAAAGAGAAACTATTTAGTATATTTTCTGTATTTCCTGCTTTGTTTGCAGGTCTTTGTTGAGGAGGGGGAATATTATTAGCATCCCTAGGTCTAGGGACTGCAGGACTTGCATTTGCAGCTAAAATAGCACCGTATAGAAATTTATTTGTTATATTTTCGCTAGCTATGCTTTATATAGCCCATAGACAGTTAGAAAAAAGAAATGTGAGTAGACTTAGTAAAATTATATTTTATATAAGTGCTATAACTTCTATAATACTTATATATTATCCTACTATAATTAGGATTTTGAGATAGAAATAAATCAAGGAGACTAAATAGTCTCCTTGATTTATTTTCCTAAGATTCAGACAATACATCTACATCAGGCTTTACATTATATATAACATCTTTTCTTTCGATTATTATCTTAGTTTTTTCATATAAATAAGGATCAGACTTTATAGCCTTTAAAAGTTCATTAGAAGGATTTATAGCTACGGGATTGGCTACACTTTTTAACATTGACACATCTCCGTTAGTATCTCCATAAGCGTATGATTTAGTTAGATCTATATCGTATTTTTCTATAAATTGTTTTATTGCTCTATCTTTATTTTCAGAATCCCACATAGGAATAACCTTTCCTGTAAATATATTGTTTTCAAAGATATATTTACTTCCTATATAATCCGTAACTCCATATTTTCTAGCCATTTTCGATACTAAAAAGTCAGGACTTCCAGATATGAATATTACTGTATGCCCCTTCTCTATATGATATTTGATTCTAGAGCGAGTATATCTGTATACTCTTTCGGATTTAAGGTTTATTACTTGGTTACTAGTAAAGTCAATAGTATCTAGATCTATTCCCTTTAGAGAACTTACATATATATCAGCAAGTTCTAAAAGGTATTTATCATAGTCAGCTTGACGTTTATCCCATTCTAAAAATGTTTTCTGAGCATGGCTATACCAAAGGGAAGGGTCTATAATCTCATATCTTATCAGTTTTTTAAAATGCTCAACCATAAGAGAATCTCTATACAATGTACCATCTATATCGAAAAACGCCGCTATATTTTTCAACAAATCACCCCTTTATAAGATCTAATAGTATTATTTTACAATAAAAAGTAGAAGAATATTAATATAAATATTGAAAAAATTAAAATTTCAAAAAAAGTTTACTAAGTTATGATATAATATGAAAAGATTATAGGAGAAGGTGAACAAATGAAGTTCGTATTTTCAAAAGTTACAAGGTCAAGACTTATGGGAACTGTAGGTCTTATAATATGCTGGAGGAGTCAAAATGATATAATAACTCAGTATTTTCTTTTAGATGCAGAAGGCTTAGGAATTGCTGATTATGTATCTTTAAAAAACGCAGATGAAGATATATTACTAAAAGAAGAAGAGCGCTTAATGGGAGGATTAGGTTCTGAAAGAATATACATATCTGAAGATGAAGCTATTTTTTTAGTAAATTATTTTGGAACAAAAAATATAAAATATAATAAAATTCTTCCAGGTAAAGTAGATGAATACAGATTTATGATAGATAAACAGGTAAAAAATATAGATATATTTCCGAAAATATGTAAAGATATAGAAAGTGAAATTGAATTAGTAAATTACATAGTAATGAGATTTATAGCAAGAGATAAAGAGGCACTAAAGTATTTTTCAGTAAATGAAGATATTCCAAATATGTATGTAACAAGTGCAAATGGAACACTTTTAAAAAATATAGTCTCTATTACAGAAAGTGGAAAATATAAGTGTATAGCTTTATTTGAAGATAACAATAAATATTATAAAATGAATATAGCTTTAAGAATATCAGGCAATAAGCTTGTATCATTGATTTATAGCAAGAAGGTAAACGTAGATTATTTATATGTATTAGATGAGCTTAAAAAATATGAATATATAACCTTATATATTGTTGATGATAAAGAATTTAAAGATAAGTTTTATAATGATCATCCTTACTGCATGAAAACAGAGTTTGAAAATGGGGTTATGTTTACAGAGTTTAAAAAAAATAATGATCATGTAAAAAAAGATATTTACATCATAAATGATGATATAAAAAGTATTTACTATATAACAAATGCAAATCAATTAATAATAGCAAGTTACGATGAAAGTGAAAAAGAAGATATAAAAAAATTTATAGGTAATAAATATAAGGGCCATATAAAATTTAAAGATGAATATATATTCGAAGGATCTATAATCTATGGGTTTGCTCAAGATGGATTTTGTAATTTCTATGATTTTGTAAATATATAAATAATAAGGAGATGAGAATTTTGGATTATATTATTTTAATTTTAGGATTTATATTTCTAATAAAAGGAGCAGATTTTTTTGTAGAAGGAGCTTCTTCTATAGCTAAGATATTTAAAGTTCCACCTATACTTATAGGCCTTACTATAGTCGCTTTTGGGACAAGTGCTCCAGAAGCTGCTGTAAGTATAAATTCAGCTATTAAAGGAGCAAATGAAATAGCTCTTGGAAATGTTATAGGATCAAATTTATTTAATATACTTTTAGTTATAGGTATTGCATCAGCAATAAATCCTATGAAAGTTCAAAAGATGACTATATTTAAAGAGTTCCCGTTTGGGATTTTATCATCTATAGTACTTTTTATACTATGTGCAGATGTAAGCCTTCAAAATGCTAACTCAAATATGATATCAAAAGGAGATGGGTTAATACTTCTTTCTTTATTTTCTATATTTTTATATTATCTAATTGAAATGGCTATTTTATCTAAAGAATCATACCAGGAAGAAACAAAGCAAATGTCTATGAAAAAAAGCATAATAATTTCTATAATAGGAGTTTTAGGAATAATAATTGGAGGAGAATGGGTTGTAAAAGCTAGTTCATCAATAGCTATAAAATTTGGAATGAGTGAAACTTTAGTAGGACTTACAATAGTCGCTATAGGAACATCTTTACCTGAACTTGTAACATCTATAGTAGCTGCATTAAAAAAAGAGGCAGATATAGCAATGGGAAATGTTATAGGATCTAATTTGTTCAATGTATTATTTATTTTAGGAATATCATCTTATATAAATCCAATTATGATAGATTCAGATATATTTTTTGATATAACATATCTTGTTATAGCAACAGTAATTACATATATAGCAGCATTTACTAAAAGAACAATATTTAGATTAGAAGGAGCGTTAATAGCTAGTTGCTATTTCATATATATGAGTTATATAATAATAAGAAATTAGCAGGAGAATATCTCCTGCTCTTTTTACTCGTCATCGTCTTCGTCGTAAAAGTCCATTCTATTATCCATCATACCTGGCATCATGTGAGGCATCATACCTGGCATCATGTGAGGCATCATAGGATACATCATAGGCATACAATAGTTCATCATTTGCATTTCAATAGGATACAAATAAAGCATATAAGCCATAGGCTTAGCAAATTCCATATTAGGCATATCTTCCATATGCTCCATGCCCATCATACCTGGCATCATATGAGGCATCATAGGGAAAGGAAACATCATAGGATACATAGGCATCATTTCCTCCATATTATTTTGTTTTTTTGTTTTACAGCTTCTCATATTTGACCTCCTAAAATATTTTTTCTTTTCAATATATATATATTAAACAACATGAAAAATAGTTACAGTTTAAAGATATATTTGCTCTAATATGGTATACTTAAGATATATTGAATGAGGGGAGTAGAAAGATGGAAAAGTCTAAAAGAATTACAAAAATAGGAATGTTAGTATCATTAAGTGTAATACTTTCAATAGTAATAAGGGTACCAGGAACTTCAATGTCACTAGATTCATTTCCTGGATATTTTGCAGCTATAATTTTATCTCCATTCGATGGAGGTATTGTAGGTTTTTTAGGACATTTAGCTACTGCGTTTAACAGCGGGTTTCCTCTTGGAATATTAACCCATACAATTATAGCTATTGAAATGTTTATAGCAGTATTTTTGTTTGGATATATAACAAAAAAAGTAAATACTTTTATTGCTGTATTAGTTTCGACGATTATAAATGGAGCGTTATGTCCACTTTCGTTAGTTCCTTTATATGGAATGGGATTTTTTTTAGCAATTGTTATGCCTCTTACTATAGTCTCATTTTTGAATATAATGTTAGCTGTTATGCTTGATAAAGGTCTTAAAAATCCAAATCAAAAAGGTGTTATAGCTACATTGATGAAAAAACAAAATTAAGATATAAGTTATAATTATAATATATTGTTGACAATATAAAAGCTAAATGATAATATTCTATAAAAAGATATATTTCTTTAAACTGGTCCAGAGAGGCTAGAAAGGCAAACAAATATGGAATCTTTTTCAAATAAGGGATACCTGTACCTTCTTGCGTCTGTGGCAAGAAGGTTTTTTGTTGCCTCAAAACTGTGTAAGGGGTGATAAAATGAAAGGATTAATCTACTTAGAAGATGGCACTTATTATGAAGGGAGAGGATTTGGGAAAGAAGGTACCTGTGTAGGAGAAATAGTATTTAACACTTCAATGACAGGATATCAAGAAATGTTAACAGATCCATCTTATTGTGGGCAAATAGTAAATATGACATATCCTTTGATAGGAAATTATGGAATCAATGAAATTGAAAATGAATCTAACAAGGTATATGTTAAGGGTCTTATAGCAAGAGAAATATGTACGAATTACTCTAACTATATGGCAAGTTCAGATATAAATAGTATGCTTGTTAAAAGCAATGTTGTAGGAGTTTATGGAGTTGACACAAGAAGTATAGCTAAGAAAATAAGAGACTGTGGAAGTTTAAAATGTGTAATATCTAATAAAGATATATCTGTAAGTGAACTAAAAGAAATATTAAATAGTACCCAAATAAAACATGATTATATGAAAAAAGTAGGTACTAAAACTATTATAAAACTTAAGGGGGAAGGCCCTAAAATAGCAGTAATAGATTTTGGAGTAAAACAAAATATAATAAAAAATTTGATAGATAGAAATTGTGATGTAACAATATTACCTTATGAAACAAGTTATGATGAGATTGTAAAGTTAAATCCAGATGGAGTTTTGTTAAGTAATGGCCCAGGAGATCCTAAGGAGGCCAAAGAGGCTGTTGAAACTACAAAAAAGATAATAAAAAACTTTCCAACACTAGGAATATGTATGGGACATCAAATATTAGCATTAGCAGTTGGAGGACAAACATATAAGCTAAAATATGGACATAGAGGAGCAAACCACGGAGTATATGACATAGAGCTAGACAAAGCTTATATAACTTCCCAAAACCATGGATATGCAGTGGATAGTAAAAGTATAGAAAAAGAAATGATAATAACTCATATAAACTTAAACGATATGACAGTAGAGGGAATGAAACATAAAACACTTCCAGTTTTTTCGGTTCAGTTTCATCCTGAAGGTTCACCAGGACCTACTGACACATCTTATATATTCGATAAATTTATATCTATGGTTAAGGGGGAATAATTATGAAAAAGGTTATGATAATAGGGTCAGGACCTATAATAATAGGACAAGCAGCAGAATTTGATTATTCTGGAACACAGGCTTGCAAAGCAATAAAAGAAGAAGGAATACAGACAATACTTGTAAACAGTAATCCAGCTACAATAATGACAGATTCAGATGTTGCTGATAAAGTTTATATAGAACCAATTAATATAGAAAGTATAGAAAGAATAATACAAATAGAAAGGCCAGATGGAATAATTGCAACTTTCGGTGGACAAACAGCTTTGAATATAGCTACTAAGTTAGATGATGAAAAAATTCTAGAAAAATATAATGTAAAACTTCTAGGAACAAGTAGTGAAACGATAAAAAAAGCAGAAGACAGAGAAGCCTTCAAACAGCTTATGATAGATATAAATGAGCCGGTTGCCAATAGTATAGTAGCTAATCATATAGATGAATGTATAGAGTTTGCTAAAATAAATGGTTATCCTATAATAATTAGACCAGCTTACACATTAGGAGGAACTGGTGGAGGAATAGCAAATAATTACGATGAACTTATAAAAATATGTACTAAGGGACTTAAAAGCAGTCCTATAGGTCAAATTCTCCTAGAACAAAGTGTAGCAGGATGGAAAGAGATAGAGTATGAAGTAATAAGAGATGCAAAAGATAATTGTATAGTTGTGTGTAATATGGAAAATATAGATCCGGTAGGTATTCATACAGGAGATAGTATAGTAGTAGCTCCTTCTCAAACTCTTAGAGATACAGAATACCAAATGTTAAGAAAATCAGCTATAAAGATAGTAAAAAGTTTAGATGTTAAAGGAGCATGTAATGTCCAATTTGCTTTAGATCCTAATAGCGATAGATATATAGTAATAGAAGTAAATCCAAGAGTTAGTAGATCAAGTGCTCTTGCATCTAAGGCTACAGGTTATCCAATTGCAAAGATAAGTGCAAAAATAGCACTTGGTTACACACTAGATAAATTAAAAAATTCTGTTACCCAAAATTCTAGTGCATATTTTGAGCCAGCTTTAGATTATGTAGTAGTGAAAATGCCAAGATTTCCATTTGATAAGTTTAAAATAGCACATAGAGCATTAGGAACTCAGATGAAAGCAACAGGAGAAGTTATGGCAATAAGTAGAAGTTTTGAAGATGCATTCTTAAAAGCACTAAAATCACTAGATCAATCTCAGACTAATTTAAACTACATGGGAAAAAGTGAAGTACTTTCAAAAATAAAGCGCTGTGATGATGAAAGAATATTTGCTATAATTCATGCACTAAAAATAGGTGTAGATATAGATCAGATACACAATATAACTAAAATAGATAAGTGGTTCTTACACAAAATAAAAAACATAGATGAAAGCTTAGATATAAATAAAGATAAATCTTTAGTTTATAAAATGGTTGATACTTGTGCAGGTGAATTTGATGCGAAAACTCCTTACTATTATTCATGTTTTGATATAGAAGATGAAAGTCAAGTATCGGATAAACAAAAGATTATAATAATAGGATCAGGACCAATAAGGATAGGGCAGGGAATTGAGTTTGACTATTGTTGTGTACATGGTGTTTTAGCTGCTAAAGAAGCAGGATATGAAGCTATAATGATTAACAACAACCCTGAAACAGTAAGTACAGATTTTGATATTGCAGATAAGTTGTATTTTGAGCCACTTGATATAGACTATGTTATGAACATAATAAATAAAGAAAAGCCAAAGGGAGTTATAGTTCAATTTGGTGGTCAAACTTCAATAAATCTAGCTAAGAAACTACATGAAAATGGTGTTAATATTTTAGGAACATCTTTTGAATCTATAGATTTAGCTGAAGATAGAGATAAATTTGGAAAGTTTTTAGAAGGAATAAATATAAAAACTCCTGAAGGTGATACTGCTAGCAATATAAATGAAGCTATAAATGTAGCAAACAAACTAGGATACCCACTTGTTGTTAGACCTTCTTATGTTATAGGTGGAAGAGCTATGCAAGTAGTTTATGATGAAGAATCGCTTATAAACTACATGAAGCAAGCATTTAATGTATCAAAAGATCACCCTATACTTATAGATAAATATATCAAGGGTATAGAAATAGAAGTTGATGCAATATGTGATGCAGATGACATATTAATACCTGGAATTATGGAGCATGTAGAAAGAACAGGGGTTCACTCAGGAGATAGTATAAGCTTATATCCTGCAGTTAGCTTAAGTGAACATGTAATAGATACTTTAGTAGAGTATACTAAAAAGATAAGTACAGGTCTTAAAACTGTAGGATTGATAAATATACAATATGTATACGATGGACAAAATGTATATGTTATAGAGGTTAACCCTAGAGCTTCAAGAACTGTACCTATACTAAGCAAAGTAACTCAAGTTCCTATGGTCAAAATTGCTACTAACTTGATGTTAGGCAAAAAGTTAAGAGATTATAATTATGAAACTACACTTATGAAAAATAAAAACATTTATGCTGTTAAGGTACCTGTTTTTTCAAGTGAGAAGATAGTAGGAGCTGATATGCATCTAGGGCCAGAAATGAAGTCAACAGGAGAAGTGTTAGGAATTGATAAAGATCTTGATATAGCAATATATAAAGGATTTATTGCATCTAATATAAATATACCTTTAAAAGGAAGTATATATGTATCTATAAAAGATGAGGACAAAAAAGAATTACTAGATATTATAAAAGAATACAAAAATATAGGCTTTAAAATTTATGCTTCTAAGGGTACACATAAATTTTTATTAGAGAATAATTTAGATTCTAATTTAATGGATGTAAGTGAGCTAAAACAAAAATTATATAGTGATATAAATATAATAATAAACACTCCTTCAAAAGGAAATATTACTACAACACAGGGGTATGAAATAAGGAAAGCTGCAATAGAAAATAAAGTTCCTATATTTACATCTTTAGATACAGCTAGGCTATTCTTAAGGGCTATGAAAGTTGAGATTGAAAATAAAAAAATAGATTATAAAGATATAAATGAGTATTTTTCAGAAGAAGCCAAATAGGCTTCTTCTCCTTTTTTGATATATAAATTTTAACATAAAATAAATTTTTATTCAGAATAGGGCAAGCATAAGGTGCATACTCTTTTCTAAAAGGTAAGAAAAAAAGTCTTTGGGGGGATCGATTTGAGGAAAAGGTTTACAGGATTAATTGTTTCACTTTTGATGGTTATTAGTATCATATTAACAGGATGCACACAAGATTCTGATACTGTAAAAATAGGATGGATAGGATCATTGACAGGAGATCAAGCTGTTTGGGGAACATGTGAACTAAATGCAGTTAAAATGGTTGTAGAAGAGATAAACAATAGTGGTGGTATTTTAGGAAAAAAAGTAGAAGTAGTTGGATATGACACTCGTGGAGATGCTATGGAAGCTGTTAATGCAGTAAAAAGACTTACATCTCAAGATAGAGTTATAGCTATAATAGGTCCAAACTCTAGTGGTCAGGCAATATCTATATCTGGAGTTTTAGAAGAAATGAAAGTAGCAAGCATAGCAACAGTTGCTACAAATCCTAAAGTAACGGTTGTAGATGGAAATGTAAAGCCATATAACTTTAGGGTATGTTTTATAGATCCTTATCAAGGAGCAGTTGCAGCTGGATATGCAGCTGAAGTTTTAGGATTTACTAGAGCTGCTATTTTATATGATGTAACAGATGACTATTCTCAAGGGCTTACAGAATTCTTTGAAAAAAGCTTCGTAGAAAAGGGTGGTCAAATAGTTGCTAAAGAAGGATTTAAGTTTGGTGATGTAGACTTTAGACCACAGCTTAGCAAAATAAAAGATGCAAATCCAGAAGTTATATTTATGCCATATTTTTATAAAGAAGTTGCTCTAAGTGCAAACCAAGCAAGAGAATTAGGTATAGATGCAGTATTAATGGGTGGAGATGGATGGCCATCTGATCAATTATTAGAAATGGCGAAAGATTCTATAGATGGAAGCTACGTAGTTAATCATCTTGATTTTGATGATCCAGAAGTTCAGGATTTTAAAACAGCTTATGAAGAAAAATACAATAGACCTATAGAAATAAATGGATTCTTAGCTCACGATGCAGTTAGATTGTTAGAAGCTGCAGTAATAAAAGCTAATAGTTTAGATCCAAGTCAAATAGCTAGTGCACTTTCAACAACAAGTATTAAGGGAATAACAGGTCAAATCAATATAAGTAAAGATACACATAACCCAGAAGGAAAAGAAGCTGCAATAATTAAAATTGAAAATGGTGGATATAAATTCCAGCAAAAATATGGAGTTAAGTAGTCAAAAGAGGGTTTTACCCTCTTTTGATTTAACTAGAAAACTTAAGGGGGGAAAGTATGAATTCGTTTTTGCAACAGCTAATAAATGGACTTTCCATAGGAAGTGTATATGCCCTTATGGCTGTAGGATATTCTTTGGTTTATAGTATTATGAATTTTAGTAATTTTGCTCATGGTGGAGTAATAATGATAGGTGCATATATAGGTTTTTTCTTAATGACAATATTAAACATTCCATTTTTCATATCTTTTCTGCTAGCAGCTTTAGGCACAGCTCTTTTAGCAGTTAGTATCGAGAAAGTAGCGTATAGCCCTTTAAGAAAAAGAAATGCTCCATTTTTATACTTTATAATATCAGCAATGGGAGCTTCTATATTTTTAGAAAATATAGTAATAGCAACAATAGGGCCTACTTTTAGAACTTATCCAAATGTATTTTCTCTATCTCCAATCAATATAGGAAGCATTTCAGTAGGAAGACTAGACTTGGTAATGTTTATAATATCAGCAGTTAGTTTATCTATACTGATATATATAATAGAAAAAACAAAAACAGGAATGGCTATTAAAGCAACTTCATACAGCATTAGAGCAAGTACACTAATGGGAGTCAATACAGATAGAATAATATTTACAGTATTTGCACTTGGAGGTTTTTTAGCAGGAATTGCTGGAGTTTTATTTGGAATGAAGTATACAGTTTATCCTCAAATAGGATTTATAACAATGAAATCTTTTATAGCAGCTGTTTTTGGAGGGTTAGGAAGTCTTCCAGGTGCAGTTATTGGATCGATTTTGCTTGGAATAATAGAAACATTAACTTCAGGTTATATATCTTCTCAATATAGAGATCTCATAGCATTTGCCTTACTTATATTTGTACTTGTAGTAAAACCTACAGGTATTATGGGCAAATCTACTGAGGATAAGGCATAAGGGGGGGTATCATGAACTGGTTTTATATTCAAGGTATATTAATACTATCAGGCATAAATTTACTTGCTGTTCTTGGACTTTCTTTGCTTACAGGATTTACAGGATTATTTTCATTTGGTCATGCTGGGTTTATGGCAATAGGAGGGTATGTAGCTGCTATTATGACTTTAAACTTTAAAACTCCTTTTATAATATCGCTTTTACTTGGAGGATTTGTAGCTAGTTTAGTAAGTCTTATAATAGGAAAGTTAACACTTAACCTAAAAGGAGATTATTTTTGTATAGCAACACTAGGCTTTGGTGAAGCTATAAGACTTATACTTGATAATATACAATATTTTGGTGGGGCTAGAGGATTAGCTGGAATTCCTATGAAAACAAACTTAACAAACGTATTAATAATAAATATAGTAGGAGTAATAATACTTGCAAATATAATAAGATCTCGACACGGAAGAAATATGAAGGCAATAAGAGAAGAAGAAATGGCTTCTGAGATAATAGGAATAAATGTATTTAAATATAAACTTATATCACTAGCAATAAGTGCAGCTTATGCTGGTATAGCAGGAGGAATGCTTGCTCATTATTTAGGATTTTTACAGCCGAGAATGTTCCAACTAATAAAATCAACAGAGCTTACTATAATAGTAATATTCGGTGGACTTGGAAGTATATCTGGAAGTATAATAGGAGCTTTAACTCTTACAGCTTTACCAGAAATTTTAAGAACTTTCTCTCAGTGGAGGCTAGTAGTATATGGAATAGCAGTTATATTTATAATGATAAGTAGACCACAAGGTTTAATGGGAGGATATGAGATAACTATTGATAATATAAAAAGATTTTTCAAAAAGGTATTTTCTCTAAATAAGAAAACGGAGACGGGGGCTGATTAATATGAGCACCATACTGAAAATTGAAAATATTACTAAACAGTTTGGAGGGTTAACAGCAGTAGGGAATGTAGATTTTCAAGTACAAAAAGGAAGTATATTTGGCCTTATAGGACCGAATGGAGCAGGAAAAACTACCATATTTAACCTTATAACTGGAATATATAAAATAACTGATGGCAAGATAATATTTGAAGATAAAAGAATAGACAATTTAAGACCATTTGAAGTAGCTAACTGTGGAATAACCAGAACTTTCCAGAATATAAAACTTTTTAAGAAACTCACTACATATGAAAATATTCTAACAGCATGTCATAATAACGCTGATTATTCTTTAATAGATTGTTCTATTAGAAATAAAAGATTTAAATCACAAGAAGAAAATTTGAGAAAACAGGCAGATGAGATTATAAATATAATGGGACTTTGGGATAGAAAAGATGATATAGCTGTGAATTTACCTTATGGGTTTCAAAGAAGGCTTGAGATAGGTAGAGCTCTTGCTTTAAAGCCAAAGCTACTTTTATTAGATGAGCCTGCAGCTGGAATGAATCCTGAAGAAACAATACAGCTTATGAACCTTATAAAAGAGATAAGAGATAGATTTGATTTAACAGTTATCGTAATAGAGCATCACATGGACCTTATAATGGGTATATGTGACAATATATTAGTTTTAAATTTTGGAAGAAAGCTTGCACAGGGAACTCCAAGAGAGATACAAGAAAACAGTAGCGTCGTGGAAGCTTACCTTGGAAAGGAGGATGCATCTTGCTAAAAGTAGAAAATCTTAATGTTTATTATGGGGGTATTCATGCATTAAAAGGTGTTGATATAGAGGTTAATCAAGGTGAAATAGTTTCTATAATAGGATCAAATGGTGCAGGCAAATCAACACTTTTAAATAGTATATCTGGTATAGTAAAGCCAAAAGAAGGTATAATAACATATAAAGGTAAAGAAATTTCTAAACTACCTCACAAAATAGTAAAACAAGGAATATGTCAAGTTCCGGAAGGAAGACATATATTTGCAAATCTTACAGTAAAAGAAAATCTTTTAATGGGAGCCTATATTAGGAATGATAAGGATAAAATACAAAAAGATTTAGAAAATGTATATAATCTGTTTCCAAGGTTGAAAGAAAGAACAAGTCAAATGGCAGGAACACTATCTGGTGGAGAACAACAGATGTTAGCAATAGGAAGAGGGCTTATGAGTGATCCAGAACTTATATTATTAGATGAACCATCTTTAGGATTAGCACCTCTTATTATAAAGACTATATTTGAGATAATACAACAAATAAAAAATATGAATAAAACTATATTGCTTGTAGAGCAAAATGCATATCAAGCGTTAGCTATATCTGATAAGGCTTATGTGTTAGAACAAGGAAGAATAGTAACAAAAGGATATGCAAAAGATTTAATAAATGATGCTTCTATACAAGAAGCTTATTTAGGAAAGAAAAAATAACAAATGCCCTATATACTTTATGTATATAGGGATTGTTTTTGGATATATTGTAAATTGACATATATATCAATATAAATATAAAATATAAGTTATGATAATTATATAGGAGGATTAAGATTTGGAGCATTCAAAACAACTTGGAGAAGAAAAAATAGGAAAGCTTTTATTGAAGTTTTCTATTCCTGCTATTGTTGGAATGATAGTAAATTCTATATACAATGTTGTAGATAGAATATTTATAGGAAGAGGAGTAGGATCTTTAGCACTTACTTCAATTACAATTAGTTTTCCCATTATGCTTATAATTATGGCTTTTGGTATGCTTATAGGAATTGGAGCTACATCTTTGATTTCTATTAGATTGGGAGAACAAAAATATGATCAAGCACAGATTATTTTAGGAAATGCATTTTCACTTCTTGTAGTTACTTCTATAACTATAAGTGTTCTTGGTCTAATATTTGTAAATCCTATACTTACAAGGTTTGGAGCTAGCAGTGCAGTTTTACCTTATGCTAGAGAGTATTTAGGTATTATACTTATGGGAAGTATATTTCAAAGTATAGGATTTGGGATGAATGGATTTATAAGAGCAGAGGGAAATCCAAAGATTGCAATGTACACAATGATAATAGGAGCTGTAGCAAACGTTGCATTAGACCCTTTATTTATATTTACTTTTAATATGGGTATAAAGGGAGCTGCAATTGCAACTGTAATTTCTCAGGCTATATCTTCATCTTGGGTACTTTACTACTTTATTGGAGGAAAAAGTAGCCTAAAGATATACACAAAGAACTTAAAACTTGATATGAGGATAGTGAAAGAAATTATTGCAATAGGTCTTGCACCTTTTTCTATGCAAATAGCAGCAAGTGTTATAGTTGTAATTTTAAATAGGTATCTTTATACTTATGGTGGAGATTCTGCTGTAGCTGCTATGGGTATAATAAATAGTATAAGTATGTTCATACTTATGCCTATATTCGGAATTAATCAAGGTTCACAACCTATAATAGGGTATAATTATGGAGCAAAGGAATATGATAGAGTCAAAGAAACTTTAAAATATGCTATCTTAGTATCTACAATAATATGTATAGCCGGATTTATAGTTATTATGAAATACCCTGAAAATCTTATAATGATTTTTAATAATGAAGATAAGGACTTGATTAGGATAGGAGCTTATGGAATGAAAGTGGTTATGTGTATGCTTCCTATAGTAGGATTTCAGATAGTAGGATCAAACTACTTTCAGGCAGTTGGAAAGGCTAAATACTCTATGTTTTTAAGTTTATCAAGACAAGTTTTATTTTTAATTCCAGTTTTGATAATAATGCCTAAATTTTTAGGACTTGAGGGAGTATGGCTTGCATCTCCTA
This sequence comes from Alkalithermobacter thermoalcaliphilus JW-YL-7 = DSM 7308, assembly GCA_001584565.1. Lineage (GTDB taxonomy): Bacteria > Bacillota > Clostridia > Peptostreptococcales > Peptostreptococcaceae > Alkalithermobacter > Alkalithermobacter thermoalcaliphilus. The sequence goes on from LSFY01000001.1 coordinate 219,240, forward strand.
TATCAGACTTTTTATCCTTTATATTAACATTCATAGTATTATTCATTGAAATGAAAAAACTAGATGAAGAAAAAATACAAAATAACGATATAATAAATGAAAGCTAAAAATATAGTGCAGGCTAGCCTGCACTATATTTTACTTTTTATCATCTTTTACTAAAGATTCGCCCTCGGCAAATCTAAGAGAATCAATACAGTCAAAATCTCTTTTCATATCTAGTGGCATGACAAGTCCCGTTAAAGGTCTTTCTATAACTTTATATTTCTCTGCATTGTAAGTAGCTTGAATTGAATCATTCGAATTTTTAGCTTTCATTTGTATCCCTCCTTAATGATTAGTTTTTCATATAATAAAAAAAATAACCTTAAAAAATTATAGAATTTGAATTAAAATATACTTACTGTAAAAATTTAAAGGAGGAAGTTATGAATATAGATAATTTAAATCCTATGCAAAAACAAGCTGTTGTTAAAACAGAAGGTCCAGTTTTGATATTAGCTGGAGCTGGATCAGGAAAAACAAGAGTTTTAACAAATAGAATTGCTTATTTAATAGAAAATTTAAATGTAAATCCTGCTAATATATTAGCTATTACATTTACAAATAAAGCTGCAAATGAAATGAAAGAAAGAGTAGAACAAATGATAGGTCCTAAGACAAAAGATATGTGGATAAGTACATTCCACTCTTGTTGCGTAAGAATACTTAGAAAAGATATAGATAAAATAGGTTACACAAGATCTTTTGTAATATATGACAGATTAGATCAAATAACTCTTATAAAGGATTGTTTAAAAGAGCTGAATATTAATGAAAAAATATTAGAACCTAAAACAGTTATAAATTATATATCAGATGCTAAAGATAAACTAATAGATCCTAAAAAGTTTAGTAAAATACATGAAGGCGATTTTAGAATGAATAAAGTAGCGAAAGTGTATTCTCTTTACCAAGATAGACTAGTTAGAAATAATTCTTTAGACTTTGATGATCTTATAATGAAAACTATAGAGCTATTCGAGAAAAATGAAGGTGTTTTAGATTTTTATCAAAGAAAATTCAAATATATAATGGTAGATGAGTATCAGGATACAAACAAAGCTCAATATGAATTTATAAAGCTTTTATCGTCAAAACATAAGAATTTATGTGTAGTTGGAGATGATGACCAATCTATATATGGTTGGAGAGGTGCTGATATAAGGAATATATTAGAATTTGAAAAAGACTTTGACGATGTTTATATAGTAAAACTAGAACAAAACTATAGATCAACAAAAACAATATTAGATGCTGCAAATAAGGTTATATACAACAATAGCAGTAGAAAGGTAAAAAAACTTTGGACTGAAAATGATAAAGGAGATAAAATAGGATTATTTAAAGCAAGTGATGAAAAAGAAGAAGGAGATTTTATAGCCCATACAATATCAAAATATGTAAAGGAAAAAGATAAAAAATATAGTGATTTTGCTATTTTATATAGAACTAATGCTCAGTCACGTGCTATAGAAGAAGCTTTAATAAGACAAAATATACCATATAGGATATATGGAGGAATAAAATTCTATGAAAGAAAAGAAATAAAAGATTTGTTAGCTTACTTAAGATTAATCCAAAATCCTCTTGATGATGTAAGTTTAAAAAGAATAATAAATGTACCTAAAAGGGGAATAGGTCTTAAGACATTAGAAAAAATAGAAGAAGTAGCTATCTTAAAAAGAGAGAGTATATACTCAGTTTTACTCGAAGTAGATAATATATCAGATATATCAACAAGAGCTAAAGCAAAGTTAAATGAATTTACAAGTTTAATATCTACTTTTATGGCTATGAAAGAAATGTATCCTGTAAGTAAGTTGATAGAAAAAGTGCTAGATAATACAGGGTATATAAAAGAATTAGAACAGCAAAAAGATGTAGAAAGTCAATCAAGAATAGAAAACTTAAAAGAGTTTATATCTGTTGCTATTGATTTTGAAAATACTAGTGATGAAAAGGATTTAGAAACTTTTTTAGCATCAGTATCATTAGTTTCTGATTTAGATTCTTTAGATGAAGATATGAACTTTGTATCTCTTATGACACTTCATAGTGCTAAAGGGCTTGAGTTTCCTGTAGTGTTTTTATCAGGTATGGAAGAAGGAATATTTCCAACGTCAAGAGCTTTAGTAGATGAAAATGAATTAGAAGAAGAAAGAAGACTTTGCTATGTTGGAATTACAAGAGGTATGCAAAAAGTATATTTAACCCATGCAAGTATGAGAACAATTTATGGAAGAACAAATTATTCACAAAGTTCAAGATTTATCAATGAAATTGGACAAGAATATATAGAAAGATTAAATAGCGATGAAAAAAGTATAAAAACTAATACAGGAGTTAGTTTACTTGAAAAGTACAAGGAAAAGTATAAAATAGGCCAAACAAAACAATTACTTCAAAACAAAAATAAAGATATAGCTTTGGGATGTAAAATTCGCCATCCTAAATTTGGAATTGGAACAGTTGTAAGCAAAGTAGGGTCTGTTGTGAATATAGCTTTTGAAAATAAAGGGATAAAAAGTATAAATATAGAATATATAGATTTAGAAATAATCTAAAGGGGGTTGGTTTTGTGCTTGGACTTTGTTTGCCAGGAGGGGGAGCAAAAGGAGCTTTTCAAGCAGGTGTAGTTTATGGGCTTTATGAGATGGGAGTAAATTTTGATATAATCTCAGGAACTTCAATAGGAGCTATAAATTCATATTTTATATACAAAGGCTGTATAGAAAAGTTAAAACAGGTTTGGACAAACATAGATGAAGAAAGATATAAAAACTGTGTATGTACAAACAATATACTAGAAAATGATATGTTAATAGATATTCTTAAAAAGCTTGAAGGAGAAAACAGTTATATAAAATCTGTTTATATAAACTATATAAAAGTTATTGATAAAGATATAAAAGAGGTTGTTGTAGATATTACTAAAGTTAAAGACAAGCTAGATATTATAAAATATAGTTCCTCAATTCCTTATAGAACTCAAAATGGAATATTGATGAAGGATATAATAGAAAATTTTGATTTCAAAAAGGTATCGGAAGAATTTAAAGAAGATATAAAAAATGGAGTATATGATGGATATTCGTTAGATGGAGGTTTAATAAATAACACATTGCTAAGTCCATTTATAAAAAATAAAGTTAAAAAGTTGATTATAATACCTCTTAGAAATAATTATCAAGTACCTGATTATTTACTTCAAAGCTACAATTTAGAAGAAATAGTTGTTATAAGTCCACAAAGAAATTTAGAACCTAGGGATACTCTTAGATTTGAAAATGAATTTTGTATAGATTTATTTAATGAGGGCTATAAACTAAGTAAAGATATAATTATTAAGGAGGACAAAAATGAGGGAATTAAAATTTAGCGATATGTCAAAAGAGCTTTTAGAACAATTACAAAAAGGAGCTTTCCTGACAGTAAAAGATAAAGACTTAAAAGAAGAATTAACTATTTGTGGAAGAAAATCTGGAAGAGATATAGATAAATTTAAAGAGTGTGGTTTAACTGCTATAAACTCTAATAAAGTAGCTACTCCAGTAATAAAAGAGTGTAATCTTCATTTAGAATGTAAAATAGTATACAAACAAGATATGAACGAAAATGGATTTATAGATGAAAATATAAAAGATAAATGTTATCCAAATGGAGATTATCATGTACTTTACTATGGAGAAATAGTTTCTGTATATATAACTGATTAACCTTGGAAAATTTTAAAATACATAAATTCTTTAAATGCTTATGTTGAATATTCATCTAAAAATTAGTATAATAAATTAGTCGTCTTTTAAAATATGATATTACGGAGTGAATGTTAGATGGCTAAAAGAATTGCGATACTAGGTGGACCAAGATGTGGAAAGACTACACTTATTCAACATCTATATGTAGAAATGAAAATATTAGGATTAGATGTAGGATGTGCTTTTGAATATTCAACTGAGTATTTAAAAGAAAAAGGTATGATTGAAAGTATAGCAGAGCAATACGGAATATATTTAGGACAAAAGAAATTAGAAGATGCTTTATCTGATTTTGAGTATGCTCTTACTGATTACGCTACGTTCATACCTTATGTATATGGAAGGTTTATGCTAGGAGGAAAAGAAAGAACTAAGAAAGAAATAGAAATACTAAAAGATCTTTATTCCCTAGCAATAGAAGATATCCAAAACTATGATTATATATTTTATGTTCCAAGGGAATTTGGATATGTTAAAGATGGAGTAAGATGGCAAGATGAAGAAGTAGCAAGAGCAGTAGATGAAGCTATACTTACTTTCCTTAAAAGTGAAAACGTAAAGTTTATAGAAGTTACAGGAAGTACTAAAGAAAGAGCTAAAAAAATACTTTCAGTACTAGGACTTGAATATAAGGAAACTTTAGAATTGTGTGATGAAGCTGAGTAAAATCAGCTTCTTTTTCAAATACATAAAAAGGAGAGATATTATGCAAAAAAATCCTATAGTTACAATAGAAATGGAAAATGGTAATAAAATAGAAATAGAGCTATACCCTCATATTGCTCCTAATACAGTTAGAAACTTTATATCATTAGTTCAAAAAGGATATTATGATGGCCTTATATTTCACAGAGTAATACCTGGATTTATGATTCAAGGTGGATGCCCAGATGGTACAGGAATGGGTGGTCCAGGTTATTCAATAAAAGGCGAGTTTACAATGAATGGATTTACTAATAACTTAAAACATGAAAGAGGAGTAATATCTATGGCGAGAACTTCAATGCCAAATTCTGCTGGATCTCAATTTTTTATAATGGTTGCAAAATCTCCTCACTTAGATGGGCAATATGCTTCTTTTGGTAGAGTTATAAATGGCATGGATGAGGTTGATAGAATAGTAAATGTTAAAACAAATTATATGGATAGGCCACTTGAAGACCAAAGAATGAAGAAAGTAACGGTTGAAACTTTCGGAGTAGAATACCCACAAGTAGAGAAAATATAAAGAGAAAAGGAAGAAATCTTTTGATTTCTTCCTTATTTTATCATCTTAATACTTTCAGCTATACGAGGAACTACTTGTTTTTTTCTAGAAACCAATCCCTTTGAAAAATCTCCTTGGTTTGAAATATTAAAAGCTAGAGGGATTACGCTATTGTTATCACATTTATAGATTAAATAAGAACCTTCTTTTATTATGTCAGTTATAACAAGAAGAGTTAAAAAGTATCCTTTATCTTCATGAACCTTTTCTATAAAACTTATAAATTCTTCTTTTCTGTTGAATATAGCTTCTATATTAAGTGTAAATACTTGTCCGATCCCACATTTTACTCCTTCTATGTTAAACTCCTTAAAGTCTTTGTAGAAAATTTCATCAATAGTGAATCCTTCAAGAGAAGTTCCAGCTTTGAACATATCCATAGCAAATTTTTCAATGTCTATATTTAGTATTTTGTTAAGAGAGTCTACCGCATTTTTATCTAAATCTGTTGTAGTTGGAGATTTAAAAAATAATGTATCAGATATTATACCAGCAAGTAAAACTCCGGCAGTTTTATAGTCTATATCTATATTTTGTTCTTTATACATATTGTAAATTATAGTACATGTACTTCCAACAGGCATATTCCTAAAGTTTATAGGAACACAAGTATATATATCTCCTATTTTATGATGATCAACAATTTCAAGTATTTCTGCTTCATTTAATCCATCTGCACTTTGAGAGTATTCGTTATGATCTACAAGTATAACTTTTTTCTTGCTAGGATTTATTAAATGTTTTCTACCTAAGAATCCTAAAAATATATTATTATCTTTAACTATAGGATAATTTCTAAGGTTATTAGTTATTACATCGTCTGTTATATCTTCTATGTATTCATTTTCGTCAAACTTTATAACATCTTCTCTCATTATAGATGAAATATAATTACACTGGTTTATAAGTTTAGAAGTAGTATAAGTATCGTGTGGAACTGATATTATAGGAACATTAAAAGATTTTGCAAGATATAAATATTTTTCAGGTAAATTAGATCCTCCTGTTAATATAATCAATTTAACACGAGAATTTATACAATGTTCAATAATATCGTACCTATCTCCTACAATTATAATATCATTTTCGCCTAAAGTTCCTTTTACAGTTTCATAATAATACGCTATTACAGAAATCTTTCCATAAACAACAAAGTCTTCTCCAACTAATATTTTCCCATTAAGATCATCTACTATATTGAGCAAAGAAGTATTTAAAGTATAAAAGTTTCCTTTAATAAGCTCCATAGCTATATCTTTCATTGTTACTATACCTAATAATCTATTATTTTCATCGACTATAGGCAAAGTTCTTAAATTGTTATTTTCCATAGTTTTATATGCATACAAAATAGATTTATCAGGAAGGATTCCATCGACTGTATCGTACTTAAGATCTTTTACTTGTATTTTTACATTTTTAATAAATTTAGGCTCATCAACTTCAAAGTAATCTAAAACAAACCTAGATTCTTTATTTATATCTCCAAGTACACAAGGAATAGTTTCATATCCTAGTTTGTTTTTAAGGTTAGAAAAGGCAATACTAGATGAAACTGAGTCGGTATCAGGATTTTTATGTCCGAATATAAATATAGACAATTTCATTATCCTCCTTTTAGTTAATATTTACACTTTTAAATTAATATACTGATTATATCAGAAATATTAAGGATGGTGATATATTGATTAGCAAAATAAACAAAATAAAAATAATACTATTAGTATTAATAATAATAGTTTCATTTATAAGTGTTTATAAAATCAATAGAAACTTTTCTAAAGTAGAATCAAACATAATAATGGAAAGACTATCTACAATCTCAGAACTTTCGACTACCAAATATTATTATAGTAACATAATATCCTTTAGAGAAAATAAAAGAATAAAAGAAATTGAAATACCTTTTACAGAAAAATCATTCTTAATAAAATATGAAGGCTATATAAAAGCTGGAATAAAGCTAGATAGCGTAGATATATCAGTAGATAAAACTAAAAACTCTATAACAGTTAAATTAGATAAAGCTGTTATATTAGAACACAACATAGATGAAAAAAACGTATACGTATATGATGAAAAAAATGCTATATTTAACAGACTTTCTTTCAATGATATGATAAATGAAATTTTAAATCAAAAAAAGCTAACAGAAAAAGAAATAATAGAGAAAGGATTTTTAGATGAAGCTTCAGAAAATAGTAGAAAATTTTTAGAGGAATTTTTCAAAGATTTAGGTTATCAAGACATTAATATAATATTTAATAAATAAAAATTGATTTATTGAAAATATTTTCAAAAGTTAGATTATTCTATGATTTAATGGTATAATATAAAATCATATGGTTGTTAGGGGGACAAAAGATGACGTTTAAGTTTTTATCTAAATTTAAAGAAAACAAAAACGAAGTTTATGAACAAATTGCAGCAAGCTCAGATGTAGCAGTACAAGATGTTTGTTTAGATGATGAACTATTAATGAAAAATCAAAAGATAACTATAGAAAAGATTTCTAAAAGAGTAGAAGAAACAGACTTTTCTATAGAAAATCTTATAAATACTATAAATAATATATCTAAAAATGCAGAATTCCAAATGGAGTCTGTAAATAACGTTATAGATGAAATTAGAAATTACTATGCGTTTGTTCAACAAGTTCATGCTAATACTGAAAGCTCAAAAGAAATAGCAAATCATACAATGGAAGTTGCAAAACAAGGTAGCATAGCTGTTGATAATTCTATTAAAGCTATGAATGAAATAGAAAACTCTGTTGAATACATAAAAAATGTAGTAATGTCTTTAAGCTATCAATCAACTCAAATTGAAGGAATGCTAAAAATAATAAGAGATATAGCAAATCAAACAAACCTTTTAGCATTAAATGCTGCAATAGAGGCTGCAAGAGCTGGAGAAGCAGGAAGAGGTTTTTCAGTTGTTGCAGATGAAGTTAGAAAATTAGCTCAAAGAAGTAATGAGTCAGCTGAAGAGATAGCAAAGACGATAAAAGAAATAGAACAAAGTATACAAAAAACTATACAAGCTATGGATGAAAGTACACTAAAGGTAAAAGAAGGGGTCATAATAGCTAATGATACAAACTCAGTATTTAACAAAATAATAGACTCTGTAAGTGCTACAACAGATGTTACAAAAGAGATAAATACGGCTATAAATGATCAAACTAATAATCTTCAAAAAGTAATGGATTCTACAGAATATATGAAAAAAGTATCTGAAAAAGTAATATCTATGACTGAAATAGCACTGATGAGCACAGAGCATACTAAATCATCTATTCAAATGTTATCTAAAACTTCTAGGGATTTGATGAATATAACAAATGATATATTTAATTTAAGAGTGAGCAATAAACAAGAAACTGTTATTAGAACATGGATGAATAACGATATAACTACTTTAGATCCTGCTATGGCATTTGACCAAGAAAGTTCTAGGTTGTTTAGCAACATACACTTAGGTCTTTTAACTCAGGGGCAATCAACAAATATAATGCCAGGTATAGCTAAAAGTTGGTATGTTGAAGAAGATAATTTAACTTGGGTATTTAACCTAAGAAAGGGATGCAAATTTCATAATGGAAGAGAAGTTACAGCTGAAGATGTAAAATATTCGCTAGAAAGGCTTTTAAGCCCTTCTCTAAAATCTCCTAATAGTTGGTTTTTATTGCCTATATGTGGAGCTAAAGAATATATGGAAGGAAAAACAAGAGAAGTTAATGGAATAAAAATTATTGATAGATATAGAATATCTATCAAACTTGAAAGCTCTTATAGTGGATTTTTATTAAATTTAGCACAATCATGTTGTGTGATACTAGCTAAAGAAGATGTTCAAAGAGGGATATATACAGGTTGTGGACCTTATAAAATAGAAAGTAAAGAAAATAATAAATATATACTTACGTCTTGTAAGGATTATTTTGGTGGAATTCCTTATGTAGATAAAATAGAAGTAGTTTATGATGATAATAACCTTGTAGAAAATATAATAAATGATAAATATGACTTTGTTATATTAAATAACAATATATCAATTGATGAATTTAAAGGAACTAAGTATGAAAGTAAGATAAAGACTCAAGATGTAATGACTACTGTATTTTGTGGTTTTAACTTAAAATCAAATTCTATATTTGCTAAAAATAAACAAGTAAGAAAAGCTATAAACTATGCAGTAAACAAACAAAGAATAATACAAAATGTTATGAGTAACTTAGCATCAGAATCTAAAGGGGTATTTCCTACTACTATAGTAGATGATAAAGCACTTTCAGGATTTAAATATGACATAAGAAAAGCTAAAGAAATACTTCAAAGAGAAGGAATAGGAAAAATAAATGAAAAACTTAAAATAATAATTCAAAAAAATAATACAAACAAAAAGACAAACAATGAAAAAACTATAGAGTTTATAATTGATGATTTAAAGGAAATTGGAATAGAATGTGAAATTATACAAGTTCCAAAAGAAAACTATTTAAAACCAGAGAGTATTTCAAAATGTGATTTATTTATAATGGGTTGGATTGCAGATACGGGAGATCCTGATAACTACCTAGAACCTTTATTTCATCCAGATAATTATACAAACTTTTGTGGATATGATAATTATCAAGTAGTTGAGCTTATGAAAGAAGCTAAAAAAATAATTAATCCAGAAAAAAGAATAGATATGTATAAAAAGATTCAAGAAATAATATTAGATGATGCTCCGTGGATATTCCTTTATCATCCAAAAACTGCATATCTACACAAGGACAATGTATCTAATGTAGTTTTAAACCCAATAGGTAAAGTAAGATATGAAGATATAATTCTTGAAAAGATGTAGAAAAAAAGTCTTCTATTTCACAAAATAGAAGACTTTTTTCTGTATAAATGATAAAACTATATCAAATATAAATCTAAAATACAAAATTTATTTGTCTAAAAATAACGATTGACAACAAAAAAACAATAGGAAGTTCATGATACAAATGAGGAAAATACAAACGTTTTCCTGTGAATAAGGAAAAATAATTCACAAAAATTATTGACAAAATATAAAATAATATGTATTATTAAAACAAAGATAGTTAGATATTTATCAAACAAAGGAGATGATATTATGTCTAAAGAAGCAAAACCAAAAAATGATGTTAAGGATATGATAGACGATTTAGTGTTAAAAGCAAATAAAGCAAAAGATGAGTTTATGAATATAGATCAAGAAACAGTTGATAACATTATAAAAGAAATGGCAATGGCAGGTATTGAAAACCATATGGAACTTGCTAAAATGGCTGTAGAAGAAACAAAAAGAGGAGTTTATGAAGATAAAATAATAAAGAATATATTCGCTACAGAGTATATATACAATAGCATAAAGTATAATAAAACAGTAGGAATAATAGAGGAAAATGAGGAAGAAGGATATAGCTTAATAGCAGAACCTATAGGGGTTATAGCTGGGGTTACACCTGTTACAAATCCAACATCAACTACGATGTTCAAAGCTATAATAGCAATGAAAACTAGAAACCCAATTATATTTAGTTTCCATCCATCAGCTCAAAAGTGTTCAAGTGAAGCAGCAAGAATAGTGAAAGAGGCAGCTATAAAAGCTGGAGCACCAAAAGATTGTATTCAATGGATAGATAAGCCATCGATAGAAGCATCTAATATGCTTATGAATCATCCAGGAGTATCACTTATACTAGCAACAGGTGGACCAGGAATGGTTAAAGCAGCATACTCATCAGGAAAACCAGCATTAGGTGTAGGAGCAGGTAATGTTCCTTGTTATATAGAAAAAAGTGCAGATGTAAGCCAAGCTGTAAATGATTTAGTTTTATCTAAAACATTCGATAATGGAATGATATGTGCATCAGAACAAGCAGTGATAATAGATGAAGAAATATATGATGATGTAGTAGCTTTAATGAAAAGATACGACTGCTATTTCTTAAATAAAGAAGAAATACAAAAGCTTGAAAAATTCGCAATAGATGAAAATAAATGCTCAATAAATTCAGCTATAGTTGGACAAAGTGCTTACAAAATAGCTAAAATGGCTGGAATAAACGTTCCAGAAAATACAAAAATATTAGTTGCGAATCTAGAAGGTGTAGGAGAAAAATATCCATTATCAAGAGAAAAATTAAGCCCTATATTAGCTTGCTATAAAGTTAAAGATAGCAAAGAAGGAATTCAAAGAGCAATAGAGATGACAGAGTTTGGTGGATTAGGACATTCAGCTGTTATACATTCAAATGATGATGAGGTTATAAATGAATTTTCTAAGAAGGTAAAGGCAGGAAGACTTCTTGTAAATGCACCATCAACTCATGGAGCTATAGGGGATATATATAATGCAAATATACCATCACTAACATTAGGATGTGGTTCAATGGGAAATAACTCAACAACAGATAACGTATCAGCAGTAAATCTTATAAATGTAAAGAAAGTTGCAAAAAGAAGAGTAAATATGCAGTGGTTTAAAGTGCCAGAAAGAATATATCATGAATTTGGATCAGTTCAATATTTAACTAAGATGCCAAATGTAGAAAGAGTAGTTATAGTTACAGACAAGGTAATGGTAGAACTTGGTTATGTAGATAAAGTATTATATCACTTAAGAAAAAGAAGAAATCCTGTTATGGTAGAAGTATTCTCAGATGTAGAGCCAGATCCATCGGTTGAAACAGTTATGAATGGAGCTGACTTAATGAGAAAATTCAAACCTGATACTATAATAGCTCTAGGTGGAGGATCTCCTATAGATGCTGCAAAAGGAATGTGGCTATTCTATGAACATCCAGATTTAGACTTTAACGCTCTTAAGCTTAAATTTATGGATATAAGAAAAAGAACATTCAAATTCCCTAAACTAGGAAATCATTCTAAACTTGTAGCTATACCAACTACATCAGGTACGGGTTCAGAAGTTACAGCATTTACAGTTATAACAGATAAACAAAACAATATAAAATATCCTCTTGCAGATTACGAGCTAACTCCAGATGTTGCTATATTAGATCCAAGTTTTGTAATGAGTGTTCCAAAAGGCGTAACAGCAGATACTGGTATGGATGTACTTACGCATGCAATAGAAGCGTATGTTTCTATAATGGCAACAGATTTTACAGATGCGTTAGCTATAAAGGCTATACAGCTAGTGTTTGAATATCTTCCTAAAGCGTACAAAGATGGAAACGATAAAGAAGCAAGAGAAAAAATGCACAATGCATCTGCTATGGCTGGAATGGCATTTACAAATGCATTCCTTGGAATAAACCACTCATTAGCTCATAAGCTAGGAGGTCAGTTCCACATACCACACGGTAGAGCAAATGCAATATTACTTCCTCATGTAATAGAATACAATGCATCAAAACCAAGCAAATTAACAGCATTCCCTAAATATAAAGAATTTATAGCAGATAAGAAATACGCTCAAATAGCTAAGGCTTTAGGACTAAAAGCTGATACAGTTGAAGAAGGGGTAAAATCATTAATAAATGCCATAAAAGATCTTTTAAAAGAGCTTAATATGCCTTCTACAGTTAAAGAATGTGGAATTGATGAGAAAGAGTACTTTAGCAAAGTAGATGAGCTTGCAGATAAGGCTTTTGAAGATCAGTGTACAGGAGCTAATCCAAAGCTACCACTAGTTAGTGAGCTTGCAGAAATATACAAAAAAGCTTATGGAAAAACAAATAAATAAACCAGTACATTTACAAAGAGGCTAGCCTATATAGGTTAGCCTCTTTGTAGAAATTTGTAGAAAAATCTTTTCAGATTTACATTTTGTTGATATAATATATTCTCTAAAAACTAGAAGGAAAGGATGATTCTTATTAGCGAGTTATTATTAGGAGCAATTTTAACAGGTATTGTTTGTACTATTTGGGGAACGGCAAGCACTTTAAGTGGTATATTTACCTGGGTAGGATTTGCAGGTTGCACTAGTTACTTTGTAGTTGGTGAAAAAGACCCACTTAAGAATGCTTTTAAATCATATATAAGCAATTTAAGTGGAATATTTTGGGCTACAACTTCTATATATATAAGCAACCTAATAGGAATACCTGCACTAGGAATAATAATTACAACAGGATTAGTTACAGTATGTGTAATTTATCAATCTAAGTTTGAAATATTATCTTCCGTTCCTGCATGTTTTATAGGGTGTTTTATAACATTTGCTTTAAATGGAGATTATAAGATGGCTGCAATTGGACTACTTTGCGGAGCTATACTTGGATATTTTTGTGATCAAGCTTCAAAACTTGCAGCTAAAATAAAAAATAAAAATATAAATAATAAAGTTGAGATGAAAAAGGCGTAAAAAAGGGACCGGATGGTCCCTTTTTCCTTTCTAAAACAGAGCATTTATTATACTTATAACTTTAGGGTTAGATACTTTATATATTATTTCAAGTCCATTTCTTTCTCCAGTTATAATTCCTACAGATTTAAGCTTGGCAATATGCTGAGAAATAGTAGACTGAGGCATATTAAGGCAACTTTGCATGTTTGAAACATTGCTTTCGCCAGCCTGTAAAAGACCTTTAACTATGCAAAGTCTAACTGGATGTGCCAAAGCTTTGAGTATTTCTGCATTTTCTTCAAATAACTGTGGATTATTTTTAAAGTTTTCCATTTATATCACCTCAGTAATTAATTATATTAAAATATTAAGATATATCAATTTGATTGTCAATACAATATCAAGAATATAATATATAATTATTATTATATACTATACTTTGATATATACTAATAATATAAAACGCATGGAGGTAAATCATGGAAGATAGATATAGAATATACTCTAAATATCTAAAAGAAAAATATGGAGAAAAGGTATACAAATTACCTATAAATTTACCTATAACATGTCCTAATAGAGATGAAAATGGATATGGAGGATGCACATTTTGTGCAGATGTAGGAGCAGGATTTGAATCACTTGAAAATACATTTTCTGTTAAAGACCAGCTTCTAAAGAATATGGAATATATAAAGCAAAAATACAAAGCCAACAAGTTTATAGCTTACTTTCAAAATTACACAAATACATATATGAAATTAGATGACTTTAAAAGATATATAAACCAAGCTAAAATAGAAGATATAGTAGAAATAGATATATCTACAAGACCAGATGCTATAAATGATGAGTATATGAAAATACTTAAAGATATTCATAAAGAAGGCATAAATATATCTATAGAACTTGGGCTTCAGACTGTTAATTATCATACCTTAAATAAAATAAATAGAGGGCATACCTTAGCTGAGTTTATAGATGCTATTTATAGAATAAAAAAATATGGATTTGAAACTTGTGCACATTTGATACTTAATCTTCCGGGAGATACTATGGATGATGTTATAGAATGTGCCAAAATATTATCTGCACTTAAAGTTGACGGAGTAAAGCTTCACTCTTTATATATAGTAAAAGGAACTGAAATGGCAAAAGAGTATGAAAATAAAAGTATAGAGATTATATCTTTAGATGAGTATGTAAAAAGAGTAGCTACTTTTTTAGAATATTTAAATGAAGATATAGTTATACATAGACTAATAGGTAGAGCTCCTGAGGAAAATACTTTGTTTTGTAATTGGAATACATCTTGGTGGAAGATTAAAGATATGATAGATGAATACATGAAAGAAAATGATATATATCAGGGTAAAAAGTGTGATTATCTAAATGGAAAGACTGTCAAAAAATTTATTTTAGGATAACCCTTACATAAGGGTTATCCTAAAAATTTAGGTCCTAGATATTTTTTAATATCTTCTTCAGAGCTAAAAGAATCTAACACTATTTCCTTTCCTGTTTCTTCAAAGTGAACAACAACTTCGCAATCTCCTTGAACAAAGAACTTTCTAACAGTTTCTTCTTTGATTTCTCTAGTTTTTACCATATTTTTTTTCTTTTTTTCAAAATCCTTAGTAAAGTAAGAGCCCATCAAAGTAATTACTTTAGTATATCTATTCATAATTACCCTCCATACACTTTTGATGTTTTGATATAATATTGTAGTTATTAAAACATTATAACAAGGAGATGTAAATATGCCTAGTATAAAAAAACAAGATATAAAGAATGCTATATCTTATATACGAAAAAACTCACTTATAGACCAGCTAAACAAGATATATAGTCAAGTTCCAAAAGGTGATTGCATAGGATGTGCAAATTGCTGTATGGAGTCTGTAGGAGCTAGTTATATAGAATTTTTAAATATATATATATATCTTCAAAACAATGAAAATATAAAAAGGAAAGTAATCAATAATATCTTAGATTATTATTTTTTAGAATATATAAAAAAGAATCCTTGTCCATTTAAAGATGAAAATAATAAATGTCTTATATATGATGTAAGACCATTAAACTGTAGAATATATGGTCATTGGAAAAAAGAAGACTATGAAAAAAATTATGATAAAATAAAAAAAGAAAATATTTCACTAGGAACATACTTAAGTGAAAACTATGGTATAAACGTAAATGATACAGTTTTAAATTATAAAATAGAATACTGCGATAAGTTTAAACCTTATAAAGAATATATGACAAAACAAGAAAGACTTAATTTTTCTGACAAGATAGTAATTCTTGATTCAAAACTTTATTCAAGTGGATTAGTTAAATTTGAATTTAAAGATAGAGGTATTGTAGACTATTTCATAGAGTCTATATTTTACGAAAAATTTGCAAGGAAGATAAAAATAAATATTACGAAAAATAGTTACTTGCAAGAAAGAGTTATAAAAAAATTAAAAATATTGTTATTCAGGGGGGAATGATTTGAAGTTAGAAAAAATACAGGGCAAAAGTTATTATATAAAAGGAGGAACAAATACAGGCGTATATATATTCGAAAACAAAAGTGTACTTATTATAGATCCAGGGTTATCAGATGCAAGAGGAAAAAGATTAGTCAAATTTTTTGAAAATGAAAATTTAAATATAAAATATATAATAAATACACATGAACACTCTGATCACTATGGAGCAACTAAATTTATATTAGATAGTTTCAAAGGATCTAGGACATTTTCTTCGTATGATGCAAAATTAGTTATAGAAAATCCATATATATTTAATATGTATACATATGGTGGAAAATCTAGTAAGTTTTTCGACGAAAACTTCAAAAACAGGGGGCAATACTTTAGAGTAGATGAAGTTTTGTCAGAAGGCGAAGTGTTTTTAGAAGATGAATATTTCGAAATAATTGACCTAAAAGGCCATAGTATAGGACAAATAGGAGTTATAACAAAAGATAAAGTATTATACCTAGGAGATAGTCTTTTAGATAAAGAAATTTTAGAAAAATTTAACTTTCCATTTATAATAGATGTAGCTAGTCAGATTAAAACTTTAGAAAAAATAAAGAAATTAGACTTTGATTTTGCAGTAATTGGTCATAGGAAAGAGTTACTAGATAAAGAAGAAACTTTAGATCTTGCACAATATAATATAGATTTAATAAATAAATATATAGATTATATAAAACTTAAGTTAAGGTCTTTATGTACTCAACAAGACTTATTGGCATATATAATAAATGATCACAATCTTAAATTAAATTATAAAGAGTATTATTTTTCAAAGTCAACTCTTGCAAGTATGATATCGTATTTAGCAGAAAATGAAAATATAGATTATAAAATAGACGATGGAAAGATATATTATTACCTAAAAAAATAGGAAAAAACATAAAATTAGTGATAAAATATTATGGGTAACTATTAACACAAGGGTGATTGGTATGGAACTTATAGAGTGGAAAGATTTACTTACTTCTTATGAATATGCAGTTGAAGAACTTAAAGTTAAGTTTAAAAATATCAGAAATGAGTTAAAGGGTAGAGGTGAATATTCTCCTATAGAATTCGTAACAGGAAGAGTAAAAAAGGTTTCATCTATTATAGCAAAGGCAAAGAGATTAGGAGTTAGTATAGATGAAATAGAAGAAAAGATAGAAGATATAGCTGGAATAAGGATAATGTGTCAATTTGTAGAAGATATATATATAGTAACTAGTTTAATAAGAAGTAGAAAAGATATGAAAGTAGTCTACGAAAAAGACTATATAAATAATTATAAAGAAAGTGGATACAGAAGCTATCATGTAATAATAAAATATCCTATACAAACAGCTTCAGGCTATAAAGAAATTTTAGCAGAAATTCAGATAAGAACCTTGGCAATGAATTTTTGGGCTACAATAGAACACTCATTAAGGTATAAATACGATAAATTTATGCCACAGGATATAGCGCAAAGACTCAGAAGAGCAGCTGATGCAGCATTTTTACTAGATCAGGAAATGAGTGAAATACGAGAAGAAATAATGAAAGCCCAAGTTATATTCGAAATGAAGTCTATGACTACAAGAGATATATTAGATGCCATACAACAGCTTTACAAAGATGGGCAAGATGATATAGCTATGCACTTTCAGAAAGAATTTGATAAGATAATGACTTTTGAAGATTTGAACAAATTATTGGCCTTAAAAAAAGAAATAGAGAATGTAGTAAAAAGGTGAGTGATCTATATTGGCTCTTTACGCAATAGGAGATTTGCATTTTGGAAAAGCAGTTAATAAGCCTATGGATATATTTGGAGATAATTGGGATAATCACACTCAAAAAATAATAGATAACTGGAAGAAAACAGTAAATAATGATGATACAGTTTTAATAGCGGGAGATATATCTTGGGGGATAAACTTAAATGAAGCTATGCCAGATTTACAGGATATACATAACCTTCCAGGAAAAAAAATATTAGTTAAAGGAAATCACGACTATTGGTGGGCAACTATAACTAAGTTAAACAAGCTTTTTGATGATATGAAATTTTTACAGAATAACTATTATATATATAAAGACTATGCAATATGTGGAACAAGAGGGTGGATTTGTCCTAACAAAAACAAATTCGATGAAGAAGACGAAAAAATATATAAAAGAGAAATACAAAGACTTAGATTGTCGCTAGATATGGCTAAAAAAGATGGATTTGAAAAAATAATAGTTATGACTCACTACCCCCCTACAAATGATGATTTAGAAGAATCAGAGTTTACAAAAACATATAAACAGTATAATGTTAAAAAGGTAGTGTATGGCCATCTACATGGGAAAGAATTTTTTAAATATGCTCTTGAAGGAAATAAAGATGGTATAGATTATACCTTAGTATCGTGCGATTATACAGATTTTAAATTAGTAAAGATAATGGAATAAGAGTATCCTTAAGGGATACTCTTTTTTGTAACAATTTTTCTTGATTTGTGTATTATAAATTGAAAGATATGAAAGGGGGGTATATATGTATTACGGACAAAATCCAAATCCACTTAATATAGTAAGATACTATTATTCTTTGTTAAGACCTAATAGAAATTTTGAAAGAGAATATGAAGATATACTAAGGCAAGGAGTAGATGATATAGATAAAATAATAAATGAAATTGAAAAAAAGCATTCATATTTGTATAGTGAAGTTAGTAAAACAGGCTTAAGCAGTGCAGTTATGAGAGTACTTATGAGATTTGTAGTTAGGTATGTAGTTGATAATGCAAACAAGTACAAAGGAACTATACGTCAAAGAGCTACAAATATATTAAATGATCTAAGAAGAGAACATGCATGGATATTTTTTGTACTAAGGGCATATGGAATAGCTCCAAGACTTATAGATCAAGTAATGCTTGAGATAATATCTTTTGTTTTGGTATATCTAGAAACATCTTCTCATATACCAAATGAGATAGAAAGAAAGGCTAATATTATATTAAACTTGATAAGAGATAATACAAGTGTTTTTAATGATTTAAGAAATTATGGAATTCCTCAAAGAAGAATAGAACATATAGTAAAAGGGATAATAGTATTTACTCTGATGAATATAGATCCTAGTGATATATATACTAATATGGAAGAAAAAGTAAGAAATATATTGTTAAAGATACAACAAGACAATATAGATGAATTTAAAGAACTTCAATCATATAAAATACCTATAAGTCAAATAAGAGCTATACTTAGAACTATAATAAGATTTACAATAGAACATGTAGAGCAAGTAGATCAACATTTAGAAAGAGAAGCTATTAGAATAACAAATTTAATAAGAAATACTACAAATATATTTACTGTTTTAAGATCTTTTGGAATTCCTCAAAGAGATATTCCTCAAATTGTAAAAGATATTGTTTACTATACTCTTCAAAAATCACATTTGGTAAAACCTTATTCAAATATACAAACTCAAGCAAATGAAATACTTACAGAAATGATAAATACAAATCATCCAGTTATAAGAACATTAAGATCGTATGGAATAAAAATAAATGATATAAAACCTGTATTAAGAAGAATAATAGTTTTTACATTAAGAAATAAAACCTAGGCTCTAAGGCTTAGGTTTTTTGTTTAGATAATTTCATTTATGGTATAATAATTTTTGAAAATCTAAAAAAGAGAGGATAAAAAAATGATAAAAAAATTTATACAGTATTATAAGCCTCATAAACATTTGTTTTTCATAGATTTTACTTGTGCATTTTTAATAAGTATTATGGATCTTGTGTTCCCGACGGTAGCTAGAAAGATATTAGATGAAGTTATTCCTAAAAAAGATACTAATCTTATATTGCTTTTTGGTTTAGGCTTACTAGTATTATATATTCTAAGAAGTATACTTCAGTATGTAGTAGACTACTGGGGACATATACTAGGAGTAAAAATGGAATATGACATGAGAAAAGATTTGTTTAATCATGTACATAAACTCTCATTTAAGTATTTTGATAACACAAAAACTGGCCATATAATGTCAAGGATAGTTAATGACTTAAATGAGGTATCAGAACTCGCTCATCATGGGCCAGAAGATTTATTTATATCAGCTGTAACGTTAATAGGATCGTTTTTGATTATGATAAATCTAAATCTTAAATTAGCGGTAGTTACATTCTTTGTAGTAGGGATTATGTCGATATTTTCAATAAAGAAAAATAGACAAATGAAAAAATCATTCAAAGAGCTAAGAAAAAGACTTGCAGATATAAATGCTCAAGTAGAAGATAGTATTTCTGGTGTTAGAGTAGTAAAGGCTTTTACAAATGAAGAATATGAACAGAAAAAATTTGAGATAGGAAACAAAAATTTCAAAAAATCTAAAGAAGATTCGTACAAGGTTATGGCTGAATTCTTCTCAGGTGTTACTTTCTTTTCAAATTTTATAAACTTAATTGTATTAGTTTATGGTGGTTTTTTAATAACAAATGGAGAGCTTACAATAGGTGAACTTGTAGGATTCTTCTTGTATATTTCTATGTTTTTACAACCTATAAGAAGAATAGTTCACTTAATTGAAAACTATCAAAAAGGAATGGCTGGATTTAGTAGATTTATAGAAATACTAGAACTTGAACCAAATGTAGTAGACGATGAAGATGCTATTGATATAAGTAATGTTGAAGGAAATATAGAGTTTGAAAATGTAACTTTTAGCTATAATGATAAGAAAAATGTATTGGAAAATATTAGTTTCACGATTAACAAAGGAGAAACTGTTGCGTTTGTAGGGCCATCGGGTGCTGGAAAAACTACATTGTGTAGTTTAATTCCTAGATTTTATGAAATAGATAAAGGAAAAATAAAAGTAGATGGAATAGATATAAGAAAAATAACACAAAAGTCTTTAAGAGAAAATATAGGTATAGTTCAGCAAGATGTATTTTTATTTTCTGGAACTATAAAGGAAAATATAGCCTATGGCAAAATAGGAGCAACAGAAGAAGAAATTATACAAGCAGCTAAAAAGGCAAATGCACATGAGTTTGTAATGTCTTTAGAAAAAGGATACGATACATATATAGGGGAAAGAGGAATAAAGCTTTCTGGAGGGCAAAAACAGAGAATATCAATAGCTAGAATATTCCTAAAAAATCCTCCTATATTAATACTTGATGAAGCTACATCTGCACTTGATAATGAAACAGAAAGACTAATCCAAAACTCTCTTAATGAACTTTCTAAAAATAGAACTACTTTAGTAATAGCTCATAGATTAAGTACAATAAAAAATGCAGATAGAATAATGGTGTTAACTGATGAAGGTATAGTAGAAGAAGGAAAGCATAAAAATTTAATGGAAAAGGAAGGGGTATATGCAAGGCTTTATAGGTCACAATTTAATGTAGAAAAAGTAATTTAATATAAAAATAGTTATCAAATAAAGGTCAAATGGGCATTTATATATATATAGATTAATTTAAAGGAGGTTTTTAAATGCCTATTTGGCTTTTTGTATTTTTGACTTTATATATTCCGCCTTTAATGGTAATATTAATGTGGAGAAATTTTAGAAAAAGAAGATATATATATGGATCTGTATATATAATTTTAGCAACTATAATGATAATTACAGTTTTAAACTTAGCTACCAAAAGTGAAAGTGTTCAGATGAATCAAAAGAAGGTTCAAATCGAAAAAGATATAGAGGATATAAAGGAAGATAAAGAACATGTAGAGGTTGTTGTTATAGAAGAAGACAAAGACATATATACAGAAGAAAAAAAAGAAGATAAAAGTGAAGAAATCCAAGAAAAAGAAGAAATAGAAATAGTAGAAGAAATAAATCAAGTAGTGAGCAAAACTCAAACAGAAATATTTGAAGAGTTTTATGAAAAGCTAAAGGAAATAGATAAAAGGGGATTAGATGAACTAAAGAAAGCTTATAGTGTGGTTGAAGATATTAAAAACTCAAAACTAAACTTAAGACACCTATACAATATAGGGAAAAAAGCTAAGATGGAATGTGAAATAATAGAAATAGAGCTAAAGAAACTAAAAGTTCCGGATAGTTTAGATAAAGACATAAGGGAGATTCTAATTAGTGCAAAAAATGACTTACAAATAGCTTATTATCTTAGAGGTAAGGCACTAGAAAATGGACTTAAACTTTTAGATGGAAAAAATCCTAAATATATGATAAAATTGCAGCAGCTATTTAGATCTTCTGATGAGTATGTAGTTAAATGCAGGGAAAAAATAAACAAAGCAAAGGAAATGTTAAGGGACTAAAGGTCCCTTTTGTTTTAGATAACAACACTTAGAAAGGTAGGTCTTTATGAATAAGCAAAGCATTTCAAAACTAAAGTTATTTTTTATGGGATTAAAAGAAAGAAGCCAAACAAATAAAGATTTTTTTAAATCAATAGAAGTAATATATAAGTCAGGATTGAAAGAATTTAAAGGATTTGTGACAATAGAAAATGATAAATATAAAATTAATTTTAAAGGAACTACTAATTACTATACTTTTGATGAATTATTAGAATATATCTTAAAAGAAAGCGAAAATTACGAGAGTATAAAATTTAAGTACATAGAAAGAGGAACTATAATTCTTATACAAGGAGATAATAAAGGGGTAAATATAAAATATCTAGAAGATGATCAAAAAGAAATAGATACATATACAGCATCACAAATAAAAAATAGGAATTACTATGTGAAGGTAGGACCTGCTAATGATGTTTTAAAAGAAATAGGGATTTTGACAAAAGAGGGAAAAATAAAGAATGATAAAATAAGAAAATATAATCAAATAGATCACTTTGTAGAACTTATTGATAAGTTAATAAAGGAACTTGAAAATAAAGACACTATAACAATATTAGATTGTGCATGTGGAAAGTCTTATTTAAGCTTTGTCTTAAACTACTACATAAAAGAGGTTCTAAAGAAAAACTGTTATTTTATAGGTATAGACTATTCAGATAATGTAATAAACGCTTCAAAAAAGATGGCAGAAAACTTAGGATATAAAAATATGAAATTTATAAAAGAAGATTTAAATCATTATATCCCAGATACTGATATAGACATAGTTATAAGTTTACACGCTTGTGATACAGCTACTGATATGGCTTTAGGCCTTGGGGTAAGATGTGAAGCTAAAGCTATAATTGTAGTTCCTTGCTGTCATAAAGAGTTATTAAATCAGTACAAGTATGATATATTAGAGCCTATTTTAAAGCATGGAGTGTTTAAGGCACGGTTTGCTGATTTGATAACAGATGGATTAAGAAGCCTTTTATTAGAAGCGTATGGATATGATGTATCAGTAGTTGAATATATATCTCCGCTTGATACCCCTAAAAATTTAATGATAAGAGCAGTAAAGAAAAAAAATGAAAATAAAAAAGCTTTAGATGAATACTATAATTTAAAGAAAATGTTTAATGTAGATCCTTCATTTGAAAAACTTGTATATAAAATTGTTGAGTAGTTGATTTTAACATTTTATTATACAATAATATATTGTATAACTTAAAAGAAAGGAGGAAAAAAGATGGGAAGTGTTACATTTGTAAATAGAAAAGGAGAAATGACCTTAAACAGCTCAAAAATAGAAGATACACTTAAGATAATGGCTGACTTTGATTATGTAAAGGATATAACAGAAAGTATAAGTCAAGGTAACATAATGGTATTTGATTGCAAATTAGATAAGTCAGTTTTTAAGTACGAAGAAATGGACGATGAGTTTTACGACGATGTTGAGGTGGATGAAGAATATTTTCAAGTTATGTTTGAAGATATAAAAGAATATATAAAAGATGTATGTGATCATATAGAAGATGATCTAAGAGATGAATACAAATATGATAAAATACAAGTTCATTTTGAAATATATAATTTAGATGAAACATTCACTGAAGTAAGCTTTGTTGTTTGCATATCGTTTAAGGAAATGAAAAGACTAGAACTTATGGATCTTACAAAACTTGTTGCAAAGAGGCAATTAGAAGGATCTTCGAAATATTTTAACTAAATTAAAGTAGGGCATATGCCCTACTTTTTGATTTTGACTTTGTAATAATATGTAAAAAATTCTTGAAATTTGTAGGAATGAATATTATAATTTATTTACTATGAATAGATAGGAGGGTGATTTAGGTGGAAGGTAATAATTTAATAAGAAATGAAAGAAATAGTAGTAATATCCTAAAAAATATAAAAATGACACAGTTATTACTTATAATATTAATTCTTACATCTTTATCTATATCCTATTTAGCTTATTCATCTTTAAACAATATGGCAATTTTAAATAACGATATGAATATTCTTCATCAAAATATCGAAAATCTAAACAAAAATGAAATACAAAGCATGGTTAATGAGGCCAATAGGTTATACGAAAACGCACGAAAATTATTTACAGGAATATCAACAGCAGTTATTATAATTCTTGCAGTATTAACTTTTATACTAATAAAACTTTTGAAAGACTCAATGGCCCAGATAAACGATGTTTTAACCAAACTTTCTGATTATGACTTTACAGTTGAATTACAAGAAGATGGTAAAAACGAATTTGCTCAAATGAATAGATCTTTATATATAGTAATTAAAAACATGAAAGAGGCATTAGCTCAGATTAAAGATAGATCTGAAGAAGTAACGGGTCAATCACAAACTTTAGCTGCAGTATCAGAAGAAATGTCAGCATAATCTCAGGAACTTGCATCAACAATGCAGCAAGTTGCAGATGGAGCTACTAATCAAGCTCAAGATCTACAGGATATTGTAAATTCATTATCAGATTTAACAGATAACATAGATAATGTATATACAGAACTTGAAAGTGTAAAGGTTGAAACAGAAAACGCAGAAAGTAAAGCAAATATAGGAAAACAAGAAATGGATATACTTATTAAATCTATTGAAGACATAAAAAATGCATTTGAATTAGTAATTAGAAAGGTAGAGACATTAACTTTATCTGTAAAAGAAATAAGTGGTATTACAGAAATAATATCAGCAATATCAGAGCAAACTAACTTACTTGCACTTAATGCAGCTATAGAAGCAGCAAGAGCAGGAGAAGCAGGTAGAGGATTTTCAGTAGTTGCAGAAGAAGTTAGAAAATTAGCAGAACAATCAAGACAGTCTACTGAAAAAATAACTAATTTAGTTTCTTCTATAACTAAAGATACTGAAGATGTAATACATACTTCAAAGGATGTAGAAAAGTCAGTAAAAGAGCAAACTTCATCAGTAGAAAGTACTGTAAAATCATTTGAAGATATACTTGTAGCTATAGAAAATATAGCACCACTTATGAAAAAGACATATGTTGCTATGGAGAAAATTGTAAAATCAAAGGATGAGGTTATGGAAAGAGTAGAAGGGGTAAGTGCTGTAACAGAAGAAAATACAGCAGCAACACAAGAAGTGGCAGCATCAGGTCAGCAGATGACAGCTTCATCTGAAGAGGTAGCAGCATCAGCACAATCTTTAAGCGAAATAGTAATTAATTTGATGGATACTGTAAATAGATTTAAAGTATAAAAATGGATAGGCTTAGCCTATCCATTTTTATAAATTAAGCTTTATTTATAGAGCCGAATAACTCCATTTTTTCTTTAACTGTAGCTTTAATAGCTTCAAATCCAGGAGCTAGTATCTTACGAGGATCGAATCCTTTACCTTCTAAATCCTTTCCAGCTTCTATATATTCACGAGTAGCTTTAGCAAAAGCTAATTGGCACTCAGTGTTTACATTTATTTTAGCAACACCTAAAGATATAGCTTTTTTGATCATATCTTCAGGAATACCAGTACCACCGTGTAAAACTAAAGGCATATTTCCAGTAGCATCTTTTATAGCAGCTAGTGCTTCAAAGTTTAATCCAGCCCAATTTTCTGGATATTTACCATGGATATTACCGATACCAGCAGCTAACATTGTGATACCTAATTCAGAAATAGCTTTACACTCATTAGGATCTGCAATTTCTCCAGAACCTACAACTCCGTCTTCTTCTCCACCTATAGAACCAACTTCTGCTTCAACAGAGATACCTTTTTCTTCACATATTTTAATTATTTCTTTTGTTTTAGCTATATTTTCTTCAATAGAATAGTGAGAACCATCAAACATTATTGAAGAAAAACCAGCTTCGATAGCTTTTAAAGCTCCTTCATAGCTACCGTGGTCTAAGTGAAGTGCAACAGGAACAGTTATATTTAATTCTTCGATCATTCCTTTAACCATTCCAACGATAGTTTTAAAACCACCCATATATTTTCCAGCACCTTCAGAAACACCTAAGATTACTGGAGAATTGTTTTCTTGAGCAGTTAATAAAATTGCTTTTGTCCACTCTAAATTGTTGATGTTAAATTGACCAACAGCGTATTGTCCTTCTACTGCTTTGTTTAACATTTCTTTAGCTGAAACTAACATTATGTAACCTCCACAATTTTATTTTATAAAAATCACATTATTTAGTATTTAACCCACAAAAAATATTATAATCTAAAATTAAAAAATGTTAAATAAAAAATTTTTTCTTTTTTATTTCCACAGTGCATAGTGTCTATGTATTTCATTGTAATAATCAAAGATAAAAAGTATAATAATATTTAGGTAAAATAAGGAGGGATTTAAATGCCACAAATAAAGATAAGAGGTATAGAGGCTAATGAAATATGCAAAATAAGCGAAAAAATGATAGATAACCTAGTAGATATAGTAAAATGTCCAAGAGACTATTTTGAGATAGAATGCATATCTTCTGTAGCGATAAGAAATGGAAAAATAGAAAAAGCATACCCGTTTATAGAGGTAGCTTGGTTTGATAGAGGAGCACAAATACAAGATAAAGTAGCAAAAACTATTACTGACATAATAAGAAAAGATTTAAAAATAGAATCATTAGACTTAGCATTTACAGTATTTGAAAAAGAAAAGTACTACGAAAATGGAGAGCATTTTTAGGAGGATGAAATGGCTAAAAAAGAAAGGCTAGATAAGGTTTTATCAAATTTAGGATATGGGACAAGAACAGAAATAAAAAAATACTTAAAATATGGAATCGTAACCGTAAATGGAGAAATTATAAAAAATGCATCTACACATATAGATCCTGAAAATGATGAAATAATATTTGATGGAGAAAAAGTAAATTATAGAAAATACATATATATAATGCTAAATAAACCTAAAGGATACATATCTGCAACATATGACGATGTAGAAAAAACAGTAATAGATATTATAGATCCTGAGTATAGAATATTTAATCCTTTTCCAGTTGGAAGGCTTGACAAAGACACAGAAGGTCTTTTAGTACTTACAAATGACGGACAGCTTTCACATAGAATACTATCACCTAAAAGACATGTTCCAAAAGTATACTATGCTCATATACAAGGAGTAGTTACTGAAGATGATGTAAAAGCCTTTAGTGAAGGAGTAGTTTTAGATGATGGATATAAAACTATGCCGTCACATCTTAAAATACTAAAATCTAACGATATATCAGAGATAGAAGTTAAGATATATGAAGGAAAATACCATCAAGTAAAAAGGATGTTCGAATCAGTTGGAAAAAAAGTAATTTATCTTAAAAGAATATCTATGGGAAAATTAAAATTAGATGAAAATCTAGCACTAGGAGAATATAGAGAACTTACAGAAGAAGAAGTGAAGCTTCTTGAAGAAAGGGAGTGAATAAATTGAAATTTGAAATAGATACACATGTTCATACAGTAGCTAGTGGACATGCATATAGTACAGTCCATGACTTAGTAAGACAAGCTAAAAATATAGGTCTTAAAATGTTTGCACTAACTGATCACGGACCAGCTATGCCAGGAGGGCCACATATATACCATATAGGAAATCAGAAAGTAATTCCAAGAACTATAGATGGAGTATTTGTACTAAGAGGAGTAGAAGCAAATATAATAGATTACGATGGGAATATTGATATTCCAGATGAATACCTAAAAGAATTAGACTTAGTTATAGCAAGTCTTCACGATGTTTGTATAAAACCAGGAAGCATAGAAGAAAATACAAGAGCAATAATTAAAGCTATGGAAAATAAATATGTAGATATAATAGCTCATCCAGGTAACCCAGCTTTTCCTATAGATGAAGAGAAAGTTTTAAAAGCTGCTAAAGAAAAAAATGTATTAATAGAAATAAACAATTCATCTTTTGGAAAAAGTAGGCCTGGAAGTAAAGAAAATTGTATAAAGATAGCTAAGATGGCAAAAGAAATGAATTTAATGTTAGCAGTTGGAAGTGACACTCATATATCATTTCAATTAGGAAAGTTTGATTATGTAAAAGAAGTATTTGATGAAATAGGAATGAGTGAAGATTTGATAATAAATACATCTGTAAACAAACTAATAAACTATCTAGATAAAAAAGGGAAGAAAAACATAAAAGACTTTAAAGTTTTGATACAAACGGAGGAATAAAATTGAAAAAGAGAGAAATGCTACAATTCGTAGTTGAAGATATGGAATTTGGAGGAAACTCCTGTGGATATGTTGATAATAAGAAAGTCGAAATAAAGGGCGGAATAAAAGGACAAGTTGTAAAGGCATTAGTAAAAAGAGTAAAAAAAGATAAAGTAGAAGCTAAGTTAATGGAAGTAGTCGAGCCTTCTTATCTTGAAAAAGCTGGGGTATGTAAGCACTATGGACAGTGTGGAGGATGCTCTATGCTTTCAGTTCTTTATGAAGATCAAATAAAAATAAAAGAGGATCAATTGATATCTTTATTTAAAGAAGGAAATATAAGTGGATTTGAGTTTCTAGGAGTAGAGAAAAGTCCAAACTGGCATGAATACAGAAATAAGATGGAGTATACTTTTGGAGATGAAGAAAAAAATGGGCCGTTAACTCTTGGACTTCATAAAAAAGGAAGAGCATATGACATAATAACTGTTGATGATTGTTTTTTAGTGGATGAAGATTTTAGAAAAATATTAAAAGAAACAGTTGAATACTTTAAAAAAACTAATCTTTCATACTACAAAACAATGATGCACACGGGGTATCTTAGAAATTTAGTTGTGAGAAAAGGAATAAATACAGGAGAAATTCTTATAAACTTAGTTACATCTTCACAAGAAGAAGTTGATTTAACTGAATATGTTAACACTCTTTTGTCATTGCAACTAAATGGAGAAATAGTTGGAATTTTACATACTATAAATGATTCTCTAGCTGATGCCGTTAAGTGTGATGAGCTAAAAGTTTTATATGGAAAAGATCATTTTTATGAAAAATTATTTGACCTTAAATTTAAGATATCTCCATTTTCTTTCTTTCAAACAAACACAAAAGGAGCAGAAAAGCTTTATAGTATAGTTAAAGAATTTATAGGAGACAAAAAAGATAAAGTTATATTTGACCTTTACTCTGGAACAGGAACAATAGGACAAGTACTTTCAAAAGAAGCTAAGAAAGTAATCGGTATAGAACTTATTGAAGAAGCTGTTGAAGCTGCAAATGAAAATACAAAGCTAAACAATATAACTAATTGTACTTTTATAGCAGGAGATGTAGGAGAAAAGGTAAAAACTTTAAAAGAAAAGCCAGATATAATAGTCCTTGATCCTCCAAGACCAGGAATACATAAAGATGCTCTAAAGGATATAATAAGGTTTAATGCAAAACAGATAATCTATGTTTCTTGCAATCCTAAAACTCTTGTTAGAGACCTAGCAGAGCTTGAAAAAGCAGGATACAAGGTACTAAAGGTTAAGGGAATGGACATGTTCCCAAATACTCCTCATGTTGAGACGGTGGTATTGATGTCAAGGGTATAAAAATAAGGTGTATTTAAAACATTGATAAATCAAGGGTTTCCAAGTGTAGTTAGTTTTTCTAGATTATTTTCTAGAGCTGATAATGCTGGGAAACCCTTATTTTTAGTGGTTGAGGAAACATATCAAAGACTAAAATTGCCATAGGGTTGAGTTGACAGATTAGATGGATTGGTAGGGTTGTGGAGATAGGATAGATGTGATAAGATATTTTAAATAGCCTACATATCATAAATAATGTTTTGCTATATGTTGAGTAGTCAGTGTGTACGTTTATAAAATTTTAAGGCTTTATTTTATATGAATTGGAAGTGGGGATCAGCATGTTTAAAAAAATAAATAATTTCTTGAATTGTTTAATTGGTTCATTTATCGGTGTGTTTATTGCTCATAGTATATATACATATTTTGATTTTAGAAATAATCCAGGTTTATATGAGATTCAATCGACACCTTGGCACATGAGTATTCAAGTATATGGGTGGGGTACTGCTGTAATAATATTTATTGCTATTATTCTCTTATTAATAAAAAAGAAAATGAAAGAAATTAATAATACTTTTTATGTTGATTGTTTATAAAAAATATTAATTTGGAGGTAGAACATGTCTAAAAACCCAAAAGTTCATTTTATACCACCTAAACCTCCAAAACGAGAGAAAAGAGTAGGTATTTACTGCCGGGTCAGTAGTAATAGTTTTGAACAATTGAAAAGCCTTACTGCTCAAGTATCTGCCCTTACAAGGGTAACTGCGGCCACGCCTCAATGGTTACTTGTTGATGTTTATATGGATATTGCCTCTGGGAAAACCGGTTCTTCTCGCAAAGAGTTCTCTCGT
The DNA here is from genome assembly GCA_001584565.1 of Alkalithermobacter thermoalcaliphilus JW-YL-7 = DSM 7308. Classification (GTDB taxonomy): domain Bacteria; phylum Bacillota; class Clostridia; order Peptostreptococcales; family Peptostreptococcaceae; genus Alkalithermobacter; species Alkalithermobacter thermoalcaliphilus. The sequence continues at coordinate 249,846 of LSFY01000001.1, forward strand.
ATGCTTGAAGATTGCAACTCCCATAATCTAGATATAATACTCACTAAGAGTATTAGCCGATTTGGTAGAGATACAGTGGATACACTTGAAGCATTAAATCAACTAAAAACGTTAGGAGTTCGTGTAATATTTGAGCAAGAAGATCTAGATACTGCAAATACAGATAGTGACCTTATGATATCTATCATCGAAGCTATTGCACAGGCGGAAAATGAATCTAGAAGTGATAATATAAAATGGGGTATTAAACAAAGAGCGGCACAAGGCACTTCAAAGCTGTATAACCGTAAATGTTATGGCTATAAAAATGATGTTGATGGCAGTCTTATTATAGATGATGAAGAGGCTAAAAATGTACAGCTAATATTTGAATTTTACCTTCAAGGCAAAAGTATTATAGGAATAATTGAAGAGTTAGAAAAGCTTGGTATTAAATCCCCAACTGGAAAAGATAAGTGGAGTAAAAGGACAATTGATGTAATGTTAAGTAATGAAAAATATATAGGAATAGTTCGACTATTAAATTCAGGGAAGTACGAAGCTCATTATATTTCTGAAGATAATAATCCTTCTATTATAAGTGATGAACAGTTTAAGGCAGTACAGATTGAGAAGGCAAATAGAAGTAATGTTATAAAGGGTGAAGATGGCAACCAGAGAAAAAATAAAAAGTACAGTTCTAAGAGAAAATAGCAAATTTGGATTTATGGAGGTTATTTGGATTGAAAAAAATGAAAAATAATAATAAATCAAAAAGAATCATCATAATTACAATTCTAATCTTATTGGCTGTTTTTGGAGGTATAACCGTCTGGGGTAATCTTACAGTAGGCACCACTCGTTATAAGATAACTTTGGAGCGTTTGCCAGTTGCATTTGAAGGATATAAGATTGCACAGATTGCAGATTTGCATAATTCAGAATTTGGAGAGGATAATTCGAAAACAATTAAAATCTTGAAAGAGGAGAATCCTGATATCATTGTTATTACTGGTGATCTGGTAGATTCAAATCACATGGACATAGACATTGCAATAAAGTTTATTCAACAGGCGGTAAAAATTTCTCCGTGCTATTATGTGACAGGCAACCATGAGGCATGGATTGGAGATATCTACTATGAACTGGAAGAACAATTGCTCGACGCAGGTGTCACTGTATTACGTGATGAGGTGATTACAATATCGAATGATAAAGACAGCATTCAACTGATTGGTTTGGACGATCCTGATTTTTCAGATCAGGCTCCTTACCTTCAAGAGAGCATGCTAGAGGCTAAACTTTACAATATGAATTTAAAAGATGGGTTCAAGATTTTATTGTCGCACAGACCAGAATTCTTTGGAGTATATGTAAAAAATGACATTGATTTAGTTCTCAGTGGTCATGCACATGGCGGGCAGTTCAGAATTCCTTTTATAGGGGGCGTTATTGCTCCAAATCAGGGGTTTTTCCCAAAATATGATGCAGGAGAATATCATGAAGCCAATACTACGATGATTGTCAGTCGTGGTATTGGAAACAGCATAATTCCTGTAAGAATTAATAACAGGCCAGAAGTGGTTATTGTCCAATTATATTCTCAATGATAAAACCTAGCTTACAGGGTCTTTTGAAGCATAAAAACAAAATAGCCTACTTTCTTAAAGGTAAGCATAGATGACATAGAAAAGAAAAACGACGAGTAAACATTGATAAATAAAGATATCTTACGATTTATTGACTTATTCCATAAATAGCCTAAGTATTTCATGTGGAGACGGTAGTATTGATGTCTAGAAAATAAAGCTCAGAAGGCATTGAAAATACTGGGTCTCATAAAATAAAGTAAATCTGTCTACTCGACTTAAGCCCTCGATATGTGTACGTGGAAACATATCGAGGGTATATTTTTGTGCAAAATTTGAGCTAGAATATGGGTAGGGTTGAGTTGACAGATTAGATATACATATAGGGTTGAGGAGATAGAATGGATGTGACATTCTATACACCTGACAATAGGATTTAGAGTAATAATTATTGAATTCAAATCAAAAATCATGCGAACTTAAAGAAAATGTTGCAAAATAATGATGCTAATGATATCATGTAATTATACATACATAGAGGTGATTACAATGGCAATTAGTTATAAAAAACTATGGAAGCTTCTTATTGATAGAGATATGAAAAAGAAAGACTTGCAGAAGCTTGCGGGTATAAGTTCTGCTACGATAACAAAGCTTGGTAAAAACGAAAATGTTAGTACAGAAATAATACAAAAAATCTGTATAGCGTTGGAATGTGACGTCTGTGATATCATGGAAATGGATACCAAACGGAATTAGTATTTATTATTGTGAAATATCAATCAAATGGAGGCTTGTTTAATGATAAATATAAGAAAATTAGAATCAGAATTATGGGAATCAGCAGATCTCTTACGTCAAGGTTCTAAATTAAGTTCTCAAGAATATTGCATGCCGGTTCTTGGTTTAATCTTTTTGCGTTATGCATATAGCCGGTTTAAATATGTAGAGGCAGAAATACTAAAAGACCGTCCAGTTCGAAATGGTCGTGTACTGCCTGTTGAGTCAAGTGATTTTAAGCAGAAAAGTGCTATCTTTTTACCTGAGAAGGCACGATATGATTATTTGCTCAATTTACCAGACGATGCTGATTGTGGGAAAGCAGTCAATGAAGCTATGGAGCTTATTGAGGCAGAGAGTACTCAATTGAAAGGAATACTACCTAAAACATATACTTCTTTTAGAAATGATTTGTTGAAAGAATTGTTGCGTATTTTTAACAATAGTGCATTGAATGAAATCAACGATGATATCCTTGGACGTATATATGAGTATTTCTTAAATAAATTTGCTTCAGCTATCGCTTCGGATGATGGAGTTTTCTTTACACCTAAATCTTTAGTAAAGATGATTGTAAATATAATTGAGCCAACTCATGGGATAGTATTGGATCCAGCCTGTGGAAGTGGTGGGATGTTTGTTTCTTCCAGTGACTTTGTTAATGCTGAAGGCATCAATGCTAATTCTGTTATGACTTTTTATGGACAAGAAAAAGTGGAGTTTAACGCTAAGTTATGTATCATGAATATGGCTGTACATGGTCTGAATGCAAAAATCAAGTCTGGTGATGAGGCTAACAGCTTCTATCATGATGCTCATAATCTGGAAGGTAGCTGCGATTATGTAATGGCTAATCCTCCATTTAATGTAGATAAAGTAAAAGCAGAATCTACTCAGAATGCAGGACGCCTACCTTTTGGATTGCCAGGAGTGAATCAGAAAAAGGAAGTCTCTAACGCTAATTATCTCTGGATTTCATATTTCTATGCTTATTTAAATGATACCGGACGTGCTGGCTTTGTTATGGCCGCTTCTGCTACGGATAGTGGTAATAAGGAAAGAGAAATTAGAAAGCAGCTTATCCAGACGGGACATGTAGATTGTTTAATGTCAGTAGCAAATAATTTCTTTTATAAGGTTTCGTTACCTTGTTCACTTTGGTTTTTTGATAAGGGAAAGAAAGAAGAATTAAAGGATAAAGTACTTTTTATAGATTCTCGTAATTACTATACCGTAGTGGATCGAACACTCAATGAGTGGAGTGAATGGCAGATGAAAAACCTCAATGCCATTGTCTGGCTCTATCGTGGAGAGAAGGAGAAATACACAAAACTATTACAGGATTATAGGACTCAAATTATCAATGATTGCAGAGAACTAGATGCTGAATTTGAAAGTGTTTCGATATTGTTGAATGGCTATGGTGAGAAACTTAAACCATTACGAGTTCAGGTAGCTGATACCATTAAAAATGCTGAGGATATTAATCAGTTATTACCGCTTAATGATATGTTGAAAAAGTATACTACAGAACTTAATGAATCGTTAAAAGCACTTTGTGAGTACGGTGATGGATTGGAGAAGGATGAAGCTAAGGTGTTTGCTAAATCCATCGATGAATCCGCAACAACTTGGGAGCGCTTCAAAAAATCTGTTTCTACTCGCATTGAGGAAGTAGTATCTCAAATTAAAGCATGCCGCACAGTTATAAAAGAAGCAAAGTGGCTCACTGAAAAATTCGGAGACGGCACATATACCGATGTTCTGGGACTTTGTAAAGTTGCAACTATAGATGAAATAGAAGAAAAGAACTGGAGCCTTACTCCGGGTGCATATGTGGGAGTAGCTCCCGTAGAGGAAGATGATGAAAACTTTGAAGAAAGAATGACCGAAATCCATAAGGAGCTTTTAACTTTACAGGCAGAGGCAAATCAGTTAATGGATACTATTTCTGCGAATTTTGAGGAGCTGGGGATATGAAGACAAAATGTAAAATTGGAGATTTGGGTCAAGTAGTAACTGGTAAAACGCCGTCTACTTCAAAGCGTGAATATTATGGACATGAATATCCATTTATAACTCCTTCAGATATAACAGGATCATTTCATGTAACTCCAGCAACATACTTATCATCTGAGGGAGCACGACTATTAAATAAAATAATGATACCTGCAAAATCAGTTTGTTATACATGTATTGCTTCTATTGGAAAAATATGCGTAACTAAAGAAGATAGTTTTACTAATCAACAGATTAATAGCATTATTGTAGATGAAGAGAAAAATGATTTTAGATATGTATATTATTTACTAAAGTTTTATACTAATCACATTAAAGCAATCGCAACTGGTGCAGCAACACCTATCGTAAATAAAGAAAGATTCTCGAATGTTGAAGTTTCGGTTCATAAACTAGATAAACAAAAACGCATTGCAGACATTCTTTCTGCCTATGATGATTTAATAGAAAATAACCAAAAGCAGATTAGGTTGCAGGAAGAAGCAGCTATGCTGTTGTATAAAGAATGGTTTGTAAATCTTCGATTCCCTGGATATGAAAACACTAAGATAGTTGATGGTGTGCCTGAGGGGTGGGAACTGACCACAGTAAAAGAAATGGGACAAGTGATTACTGGAAAAACACCATCTACAGCGATAGTCGAAAATTATGGTGAAGATATACCCTTTGTAAAAATTCCAGATATGCATGGTGTTATCTACCCATTAAAAACCGAAGTGAAATTATCTGAGAGAGGAGCAAACACACAGAAGAATAAATTTTTGCCACCGAAGAGTATTATGGTTTCTTGCATAGCTACAGTAGGTCTTGTTTGCATAACTCACGAGGTATGCCAAACAAATCAGCAGATAAATTCTATAGTCCTTAATGACGAAGATCATTTATATTATATGTTTTTTAAGATGAAGGGAATAAAATCATTGCTTGAAGGTGTTGGAAGCAATGGCGCAACAATGACGAATGTTAATAAGACAAAATTTGAAAATATTGAGTTACTAAAGCCAGAAAATGAGATTCTTAAAAAATTTAACAATTTGGTTGAACCATTCTTTAGCAATATTCTTGCTTTGAGTAAGCAAAATGAGAAGTTGAAAGAAGCACGAGATAAACTTCTTTCTAAACTAATGAGTGGTGAAATTGAGGTGTAATAATGCCAAGAGGAAAATCTATCACAAAACTACTTTTAGATTCATCACAGGCTGCACTATTTGCAGGAATTGAGATACATAATAAGCCTAATATTCCTTATAGGTATCCTACGGCAACTATACTAATTGTAAACGCCTGGGAATTAGCGCTTAAAGCATATGTATATAAGTTTATAGGCAGAAAGAGAATCTTTGAAAAGAATAGTGAGCATACAATTTCATTAACAAAAGCTGCAGTGCTTGTGCGAGATAATATAAATACGGTTAAAAAGAACAAAGAATTTCAAGCTGTGTTTGATAACATCATATTATTGAATGAATTTCGATGTTCTAATATTCATTATGCTGATGAAAAGTTAGATCCTATCATTTTTATGCTTATTAGCAAAGCAGTACTGAATTATGATAATTTTCTGAAGGAGTACTTTAATAAAGACATTACTAAAAATGATAACCTGATAATATTACCTGTTGGTTTGAAACTACCTTTTGACCCTGTGGAATATCTTAAACAAAAGGGTGGCAAAGGAAGCAATAAATTCGTGAATAAAGTACTTGACAGCATTAAGACCTTGTACAAAGAACAAGTTCACGACACAATTATCGTTGGTTTTGATTTATTTACAGCGAGTGTTAAGAAGGCAGAAAACGCTGATTTAGTTGCTGCTATAGACCAAGCAAATGCTGATGTTAGACTAATAAAAGCGGTTCGAATTACAGATGATGAGAAGGCACCATTGGTTCGATTGGAACCTGAGTTGTTACCGTTATCCTATAAAGAACTACAGCAACGAATTAAGCTGAATCGGCCAGACATTAAGTTTAATAGTATATTCAATGATATTATGAAAGAAATAAAAAAGAATAACACATTATGTCAGACAAGATATTTAGACCCCAAAATAAAAACAGGTACAAAGAAGTATTTTTATTCTGAGAAAGCAGTTGATGAAGTTATAAGAATGTATGACGAAGGGAGTGTATAAGATGAGCTGGGAATATTCTGAAAATATATTAGTGCAAAATAGTGCGGGAAACCTACTTCATGATGAATTAGAGTGGGATGTTCAGTTTGCCTATAATAAGGAAGTCCTCGGCGAGAATGGTACCTTCGGGCGTAAAAGTTATAAAGAAATTGTTTTTACCAGATACCTTCGTAAGGCACTGTTTGAAAATAACGACTGGCTAACTGAAGAATATTGTGATTCTGCTATTAAAACACTTCTTGCTTATACATCCTCTAGTAGCTTAATGCAGATTAATCGCGAAAAATATGGGATGCTTCGAGATGGCATTCCTATAAAAGTTAAGAAAGCTAACGGCGATCAGGAGGATAGGTTGGTCCGGGTGTTTAATTTCTCTGATCCTGAAAAGAACCATTTTCTTGCTGTAAAGGAGATGAAGATTCACGGTGATTTATATCGTCGCAGAACCGATATTGTTGGCTTTGTGAATGGCATTCCACTGCTTTTTATAGAGTTGAAAAAGCAAAATGTAGATGTACAGGATGCCTACACCTGCAATTACACTGACTATTTAGATACCATTCCCCAGCTATTTCATTTCAATGCCTTTGTTATGTTGTCCAATGGCTTGGAATCCAAAGTAGGTACTTTGGGTAGTAAATACGAATTTTTTAATGATTGGAAACGTCTACATGAAGATGATAGCGGCTCTGTGGAACTGGCAACCATGCTGAGAGGTATTTGTAATAAGAAAAACTTTATGGATTTATTTGAAAACTTTATACTTTTTGATACTTCTGGTGGTACAACGGCAAAAATTATGGCAAGAAACCATCAGTTCCTTGGTGTTAACGAAGCTGTTGAATCTTATAAGAATCGAAAACTGAACAACGGTAAGCTAGGTGTTTTCTGGCATACTCAGGGTAGCGGGAAAAGTTATTCCATGGTATTTCTTGCACAAAAAATTCGCAGAAAATTTGCAGGCTCCCCAACCTTTGTTATTCTGACAGACCGAGAAGAGCTGAATAAACAAATTAGTGATACCTTTGAAGCATGTGGTTTGCTTGGTACTACGAAGGCCAAACAGTTTATTGCTACTAGCGGTGAAGATTTAATTCAGAAGTTAAAAGGAAATCCAAGCTTTATCTTTACGTTAATACATAAGTTTAATAAACCAGATGAACCACCTATAATTCCTGACCACGACATCATAATCTTATCGGATGAAGCACATCGTACACAAAATGGTATATTTGCTGATAATATGTGTACATTGCTTCCTACAGCTTCCCGTATAGGATTTACAGGTACACCGCTGTTTGCTTACGACAATATTACCGAAAGAACATTTGGCGGCTATGTTTCCATTTATGATTTCAAGCGTGCTGTAGATGATGGAGCGACGGTTCCTCTTTATTATGAGAATAGAGCCGATCTACTGGAGATAGACAATCCAGAAATTAATGATGAACTACTAGATGCAATAGAACAGGCTGATTTGGATGTTAATCAGCAGGCTAAACTAGAACAGGAGCTAGCTAAGGACATACATGTCCTTACCAGTGAAAAACGTTTGGATACCATTGCAAAGGATTTTGTAGATCATTACTCTGAGTTGTGGACAACGGGTAAAGCCATGTTTGTTTGTATCAATAAAGTAACCGCAGTTCGAATGTTTAATTTAGCTCAGAAATATTGGGAGTTAAAAATAAAAGAAATTGAATCTTCACTGTCTGGAGCCACACAGCAGGAATACATGGAAATCAGCCGTAGGCTAGAGTGGATGAAAAACACAGAAATGGCGGTTATTATCAGCCAGGAACAAAATGAAGTAGCTACTTTTGAAAAATGGGGACTGGATATTAAACCCCATCGCAGTAAAATGGAAAAACGAGAAATGGACAAGGAATTTAAGGATCCTGATAATCCATTTCGAATTGTATTTGTTTGCGCTATGTGGCTGACAGGGTTTGATGTGAAATGCCTTTCTACAATCTATTTGGATAAGCCATTAAAAGCGCATACCTTGATGCAAACCATCGCACGAGCGAATCGTGTTTATGAAGGAAAAAGCAATGGTCTAATTGTTGATTATGTTGGTGTTGTTAAAGCGTTAAGGAAGGCTTTGGCTGATTATACAAAAACGAAAGGCGGAACTGATGGATCTGATCCTGCTCCTGATAAAGCAGAGTTGATTGCTCGAATCATTGAATTAACTAATGATATCATTGAGTACATGAAACAGCATGGTTTTAATTTGTCAGCTCTTGTTCAGGCAGTTGACTTTGACAAGTTGTACTTGGTTCAAGAGGGAGCCAATGCCATGTGCGTCTCAGAGGAAGTGAAGAAACGTTTTGAAGTTATGGCTAGGGAATTATTCAAACTGTTTAAGTATGTCGAAAAGCAGGAGGTCACAGATCAGTACCGAGCTTATAAAAATGCTATCAGTGCAGTTTATGACCAGATGCAAGAAAAAAGGAAGCATTCGGATAATACAGATTTAATGATTCAGCTGCACAATATAGTTAGTGAATATATCAATGTTGTTAAGCTACCAGAGCATGTAAACGAAGATGGTAGTGGATACTTAGTTGAAAGTCGCCGCTTTGATATTAGCCATATTGACTTTGAACGCTTGCAGCAGGAATTTGCACGTGTTAAGAACAAGAATCTTCTTATGAAAGATTTACAGGAGCTTATCAATGACAGGTTGGATAATATGATGAAGCGCAACCCATCACGTATTAACTATTATGAACGATATCAGAAAATTATTGAGGAATACAATGCTGAACAGGACAAAGCTGCCATAGAGAAAACATTTATTGACTTAACTAACTTCGTAAATGATCTGGATGATGAGGAGAAAAGATACGTACGGGAAGGGTTTAACAATGACGAAGAATTGGCTATGTACGATTTGCTTTTAAAGGATTCACTTACTCCCGCAGAGATTAAAAAGGTTAAAAAGCTTGCCAAGGCATTGTTGGAACGAATCAAGGATAAAATCAGTGAATTGGATCATTGGACAGAAAAGGAAGAAACTCAGGCAGCAGTCGATATACTTATCAGAGATACCCTATGGAGTGAACTACCTGATAGTTACGATGATAGATTATTAAATGAATATCGCCGAAAGATTTATGAGTTTGTATATACCACTTATCCGGCGGCGTAGTTAAAGAAAGCTGTGTTATACAACTTTTTAGGTGTGGAGGAGAAGAAGGTCCACAATCTATTGGCTGCAAATATAATTAGGCAAATATCAAAGAACTCAGGCTATCTTAATATCAACGAAAGAATAAATAATTTACCTCTATAGTTCATTTTTAAAGATGAATTCACTAACGAAAAGTCCAAAATAATTAATAAGGTGGATCGAAGTGCAAAGAATCTAATGAAAGTGAAGTAAACAGGCGTGAAAGGTGTAAGACTATTAGAACGATGAAGATTACTATAGCGAGCGAACGTGAGGAAATCACCAAGATTTATAGGAGAGGGGGAGGGAGATGAGCTCACTTAATATTTTAGAACTGATAAAAAAACGAACGCGATACCCAATGGGGAATAGGATTGGAGATGCCTGGGTAGATGAAATTTTACAGCGCGATGATGAAATGACATATTTAATAACTACAGAGAACTTGTCGACATTGATGGGGATTCAAGGGAGAAATAAGAGACGAATTTTGTTTGAGATGGATTTATGTCAATATAGTAGACACAAAAACTCAAATTTTTATGCAGTTTTTCTTAAAGCATCTTCAAGCTGTTGAGGAGTCATATAACCGATACTGCTATGAAGCCTTTTTCTGTTGTACCAGGATTCTATATATTCAAATATAGCTAGCCTTGCAGCATCAAAGTCATAGTATGTAGCTAAGTTTACTTCTTCCTTTTTTAGTGTAGCATGAAAGGATTCTATACAAGCATTGTCATAGGGACATCCCTTGCCGCTAAAGGAATGAACTATATTATGTTCATTAAGATAATCATCAAATTTAGAGCTTGTATATTGGGAGCCCAAATCACTGTGGAGTATAACAGTATTCTTTGGTTTTTGAGTTATGTAGGCATTTTCTACAGCCTTTATAGCTAGTTCTGTATCCATAGTCTTTGAAAAAGCATAGCCAATAATTTTCTTTGTATGAAGATCCAAAACTGAAGCAAGATAGCACCATCCGTCTTTAAGTGTATAAATATAAGTTATATCAGTAACCCATTTTTCATTTATTGTAGTTGTTGAAAAATCTCTTTTCAAAACGTTTTCTTTAGCCTCTATTTTGCTTTTGGAAGAGTGAGGTCTGAATTTTTTGATAATTATGGATTTTATATTTAGTTTTTTCATAATCCTTTGGACTCTCTTAAGGCTTATGGCATGTCCTCTTTCTTCACGAAGCACTTTATGTATTTTGGGAGCACCATAACGACCTTTACTATCTTTATAGATCTTCAGTATTTCTTCCTCGTACATCTTGTTTTCTACGCTTCTTTTGCTTTCGGTTTTGTTTAGATACTTATAAAAAGAGCTTCTTGAAACCTTTAACACTTCACACATTAGCGTGATATCATGCTCTTCTTTATGATCATTTATAAACTCAAAAATAGAGGTTACTTCTTTGCGAATATGGCCATGGCTTTTTTTAATATTTCATTTTCCTCCTCAAGCCTTGCCATCTTCTTTAACATTGCCTGATACTCTTCTGATGTTATAGTTGTATCTTTATCCACAGTTATTGGTTTAGCTTTCTTAATCCATCCATTGATTGTTGATTTTGATATGCCATATTCGCTGCTAAGCTCTGCCAAACTCTTACCAGAGTTATAGAGCTCTACAATTGTCTTTCTAAATTCTTCTGTATAATACTTTTGCCCTTTTGCCATTGTAGACACTTCCTTCCCTTTTTATATTTTAAGGTGTTCGGCTTTTTGTGTCTACACTAATATACTAACACCAATAAAGACTAATTTTGTTTTTGACTTTCCCACTCATGCGGCAAACGGGGAGTTTGAAAGTCTATTCTGGAGTGACTCTTATGATGATTTGGACGAAAGTTATATCGGACCACCCATATTGTCCCGTGTGTGGGAACATATCAACAGGCTGCACTTCTTCTAGCTTATAATCCTCATCCTGGCATAGTATCTTATGGCCCTAGCTAATGTAGATGGATTGCAGGATACATAGACAACCCTTTCTGGAGCCATCCTCTTAATGGCTTCAAGTAATGCTTCCTCACATCCTTTCCTTGGTGGGTCAACTAAAATAACATCGTAATAATCACCTTTTTATATCGCCCATTTTCGTTTACCGGTAAAAGAAACGGTCAGCCAATGAGGTGTATCCTTAACAACTCTAGCAATCTCTTCGCGAACTTGGTCTTGGTCGTCAATTGACTTTACCATCGTGTCCTTTGTAACAACGAAATCTATTTCAATCCATAGCTGTTCTCCGACTTTTGTTAAACGTACGAACGACTCTTTAATTCGATACTGTTTTTCGATTTCCTTTACTTTGTTTTCAATCGGTTCAACTAATGGGTGGTCTGGCTTCTTTTCTAAAATTTCATTTAGCGCATCTTTTATTTCTAAAAAAGGAACTTTAATAAATACAATTGAAACAATCGTTACCATAGCCGGATCGGCATAAGGCACAAATTTAACGAGACTATCTATTTGTGTCATCCCTTTTGCAAGCGCAAAGCCAAGCAAAACACCAAACGAAATATACGTATCCATCATCCATTGATTTTTTTCTGCCGTTACAAGACCTGATGAACCCTTTGCTTCTTTTCTTTTTAACCAAAAATAAACAACATAACAAGCAAAGGATGCGAAGATTGTATATACAAGCGCAGAATTTAGAAGTATTTCTCTTCCGCCAGTAAATAAAGAAAAAATTGCAGCGATCAGTGAAGCGATAACTAAGATCAAAATCACGCTATATCTAACTATAATTACTAGTGGTTGAATCATTTCTTTCCCAAATGGGTATTTACGCCAATCCTTTTTCTTCATATACGAAACTGAATAAAGGGACAGTAATGATAATGCGACGCTGATAAGAGAGTAAAGTCCATCAAACAGAATGATCTGTGATGAAAGGATTAATCCCCAAACCATACCAGCTACCGCAAATATAATCGCAGCAATGACAGAAATCAATAATATCCTCTGGTCATCTTGTTGCTTAGATTTCATGTTATCCTACTCCTCTTTCATCTTGATTGATTTTAAAAATAATACGACATCATTCATCGATGTCTCTACTTGCTGTTCATGCTGATTAAATAAATAAAATTTTTCGGCACTATTTTCAATTACCCCTACAATCAGTTTCACAAATGCTCGTTTTGACGATAAACCCGGATGAGCCTTTAATTGCGCTTCGAGCCATTCGTAATATGGACGATAAGCCTCTTCCCACAATTCAAACGAATCATCAAATGCAAGCCCAGAGTATAACACATTGATTAACGTTTTTCTTACTCTCGTTAGCTCATACGTACCTTTAACTAAACATAAGATTAAATCGTCATACGTCTTATTGGTTTTATCATAATACTTTCTTACAAGTTGAAATTGTTCATGTAAGATCAATTTAGCAATTTCAGGAACTAAGTCACTCTTTGTTTTAAAATACAAGTAAAACGTGCCTTGCGCAATTCCTGCTTCCTTAACAATTTGAGATACCGATGTTTTCTCGTAGCCTTGTTTTTCAATAAGTGCCATTGCTGCTTTAATCACTCGTGTTTTTTTTTTCATAACAATGCTCCTTCAAAATAATAATTACTGACTGACTGTCAGTCATTATTATATATCATTTTTTATCAAAACACAAGCACTTTGTCCACAGAAAGTACAGAAAGAGCATGGTCCTTATTTGTTATTTAAAGTATCCTTTAAAAGATTCTCACTACCCATGACGCCTACTCAACATCTAGTAAATTACTCTACATGATGTTTAGGCTTTTTAAAGTGTTTTATCACAAGTAATCTGTCTCCTCAACCATTATAAAAATAAGCGTTATCATTTTCAGGAGAGGTGATATGTTCCCAAAAGGAACAGCACTTGCTCTTTAAAAAATATTACCTAATTGAAACTTCGAAACTTTGATTTTATCGTTCAATTTTTGGATTTTCTAATATCAAATTTGTAAAGGGGTGCAGGTCCCTGGATTATTTCCCTTGTCACTTTGAGAGCACCTGTATGATTCGGCCGTGTGTGCCATTGTACTAATTGAATGTTACCGTTAGAGATCTCAATTGCTGTGATCCTTGTAGGGTAAACACAACATCCCATATTAAAGTATGGTAGCTCATTACTCTTAGGAAATTTAACTCTGTGAGTATGTCCACAAATGAGCATCATTTTATATTTCTTTATCCATTTGTTATAGTTCCTCTCAAGCTTATGACGTTTTTGGGCATTCTTAACAGGGCTTGCAGGGTTTTGGATGCCATATGCATGGAGAAATCTCCAGAAATACTTCAGTGACAACATTGTAAAGAACCAAAGGTGATCATTGACAAGATCCCCTTGATGCCCATGAACGATTAAAATCTCCTGACCAGTTTTTTTAACCTTTAATACCAAGGCTTCTAGTGGTTCAATACCCTGTAGAAAATCATGTTCAATTTTGTGATAGTGATCATAAAAGGTATAGTAATTATCTCTAACATACTCCTGATTCTTCAAATATATATTGTGATTACCATATAGTAAAATTAGTCTGTCATCATCATAGAATTTTTTAATATTTGCAAAAGCCTCGTGATGAGCATTTTTTATTACTGAAAAATTCGGATGTTCCCAAAGCTCGTCTCCATCTCCTGCCTCCACATAAGTAAATCCATTATCAAAGTAATATTTGAGGGCGAAATTATAGGCATTTTCATTTCTTGTGAATTCATCTGCCAGACTCCCTGCACCCCTGTGACAGTCACTGAAAAAAACATATTTGGAGTCCTCATCAATATGCTCTACTCTGGCATTTTTATAGGCTTCTGTCAACCTCTTGACTATTTGCAAATAGATCACCTCCCTAGTGGTAGTAATAAATATATACTGTATGCTTATAAGGGGTTCAAATTAACTGTTTCAGAAAACTGAGGAGACTTAACGCCATAGAAGCTAGAAATCCTATTCCTGTTTGGTCTGGTACTTGTCCATATAAATTCTCTAAGGAAAAATTCGTCCTTCTATTATATTTTGACTAACTCCTCCATTTCAGCAAGATCCCTATATATTAACACTTCTATAAAGGTATCTGTATCCCTTCAACCATTGTTTTTTAAAGACTGAGTTAAGAAAATGAGTTATAACAACTAACTAAGTTAGGTTAAACTACTAACTCAATCAACTCTGCTTTAATCTTTAACAGCCTATGGCTGCATATTTAAAATTAGAGCGTATAGCCACATTTTATGGCCATACGCTTTGAGTTTTTAAAACATCGTATTAACTTTCACCCTTGTAAGCCTCACAACACACTCAACGTGGGACGAGGGATTGATAACGGAGATGGCTATATACATGCAAGAACAACGGAAACAGATAACCAAAAGGCCCTTTACTGGACTATTAGTTTCATAATGGGTGGGAGCAGTCCTGCGAAGTTTAGAGTTTTTACTGACTATACTAGAGGATATGTTAACTTTGATGGTACTCACTCAAGTTCTACCAACTCAACCCATATTCAGTTTCCAGAGCATCTAAAAGGGCATCAACTTATACTTCCCTTTGACATGAATAGATTAGAAACAGGTTTTATTGAATGGAATAACGCTATAATTCTTTTAGATGCATCTGGGGATAGCTTTCCATCGAATCAGCTTTCTGGTGCCTTTCCTGTACTCAAAGAAAATGGAGAAATTGATTATATTTTTGGTTACTATAGGGCTAGTAATCTTCTTAAACTATATCGATGGACGAGGGTAGGTGTGTTTATATCTGAGTCAACTATTGATAACATGCAGACTCAGTTCCAAGATGAATATGGAGCAAATTTCACTTATAGAGATATAGCAGTAACTCCAGTTTTATGGGGAGAGCCTATAGAAATATATGGTCACAACACCAGAACAGATTCAGCTAGTAATGAACAGCTATATGCAAGTAAGGTCATACGTCTAAATGTGGATGCTACAGTGCATAGTGTGATGGATTTAAAACCAAGGATAGGCAGTTCAACATGGTTTGCTTCCAGAGGCATGCATAGTGGAAATATAGATAGAAGATGTTATCTATCTTCTATTAATAGATCTAAAAATAGGATATACCTCTATTATATAGGTACTGGTGGTGGTAGCAGTTTTTATCAAGTTATTACACCTGAAGGTAACCTACTAGAAGCATATAGATCAAAAGGAATTTCATCTGACTTTCTAAATATTAGAGGAACCGACAAATGGCTTTATCAGTATAGAAGTTATAGTTCAGGTACAGGATGGCAGCGATACTACTACGGTATCCACTTTGCTTCAGTTTCAAGACCCAGTGGTGCTCACACTAAGTTAGCACAGCCTGTTGAGAAGACAGATGCAAACACCATGAAAGTACAGTACATGTTTGAGATAGATTTAATTGATTACTTAAATGACTTATATTAAAGGAAGGTGAAAGTTGATGAAAGATTGGGTAGATATTTTAAAAGTTATTTTTACAGCCATCGGCGGCTATCTAGGATATTTCTTAGGTGCGCTAGATGGCTTTTTATATGCACTGATTGTTTTTGTAGTTGTTGATTATGTTTTGGGAGTAATGTGTGCGGTAGTTGAGAAACATTTATCTAGCGAGATAGGTGCTCGGGGCATTTTCAAAAAAGTAGTGATCTTCTCCCTAGTAGGTGTTGCTCATATCATTGATCAGAATATTATCGGTGGTGGTAGTGCAATTCGCACAGCTGTAATTTTCTTTTATCTTTCTAATGAAGGGATCAGCATCATTGAAAATGCAACAAGGATTGGTTTGCCAATTCCATCAAAGCTTAGGGATGTACTTGAACAATTAAAAAATGGAGGAGATAAAGATGGTACTAGGTAATTTGAAAACAAAATATATGACTAGAAATGATTGTTATACAGCGAATCGGAAGATTACGCCAAAAGGGATTATGGTTCATTCTACAGCAACACCAGGAGTAATGGCAGGTTCTTGGTTTAGTAGATGGAATAAGTCCTTTAAGGCAGGAGAGATTAACAGGCAGGTTTGTGTTCATGCCTTTCTAGATGATAAAGAAATCTGGCAGTACCTACCTTGGAATCATCGAGGTTGGCATGCAGGCGGAGCTGCAAACAACACCCACATCGGTTTTGAAATCTGTGAACCGAGTGGGTTTTCTTATTCTGGTGGAGCAAACATGGTGGGCTATGATGTTAAAAAGAATGAGTCTTATTTTCGAGCAGCTTGGCAGAATGCAATAAACCTATGTGTTTATCTATGCAAAGAGTATTGTCTGACAGAAAAGGATATCATCGGCCATGCTGAAGGTCACAGGCAGGGCATTGCTAGTAATCATGCAGATCCACTGCACTGGTTTCCTAGGCATGGAGAGAGTATGGATACCTTTAGAGCTGCTGTTAAGAAAGCGCTGGAAGGAAATCAAAAACCCTCCCCTTCAACATCTCAGAAATTATATCGTGTTCAAATAGGTGCATATTCTGTAAAAGCTAATGCAGAGGCACAACTCGAAAGAGCAAAGAAAGCAGGTTTTTCTGATGCATTTATTAAGTACGATTAAACAACAAATAAAATATTAGTCTATTTCTATTATGTAGCCTGTGGGGAATCTTCTCCTGCAGGCTCTTTTTTTATGCTCTGATTTAAACTAATTTTTACAAATCCTCAACTTCGACCTGTTCCCGCGGCTATTAGGTAGGAGGTGATTCTACATGAATCAGCATGAGGATAAAAAAGTCATGAAGATCTCGGATGAGATTATAGACAAAGGCATCGAATTAAAGAAAATGTCACAGGAGCAACTACAGCGTGAGTTTGATTATATTCAAGCAGAGAAATTACTTAGAAAGATGCTCCAAAAAGGTTTAATAACTGAAGTAGAATTCAACAAGATAGACGCATTAAACCGCCAAACTTTCTCCCCCTTTTTAGCAGAAATAATGCCCTGAAATCGTTGATATATAAGGGTTTCGGAGGTAATATGTGACCTACCAAGAAGGAGGTGAGACGATGAAAAAGATAACGAAAATAGAAGGAAATAAGGTTGCATCGATTATCAAACCTAAACTACGAGTGGCCGCATACTGTCGTGTTTCTACGGGTAGTGATGAACAGTTAGTAAGTCTACAAGCACAAAAATCCCATTATGAGACTTACATAAAGGCAAACCCAGAATGGGAGTATGTTGGCTTGTATTATGACGAGGGAATTAGTGGCACCAAAAAAGAGAACCGAACGGAACTTCTAAGGATGCTGTCAGATTGTGAAAACAAGAAGATTGACTTAATTATTACAAAGTCCATTAGTAGGTTTGCAAGAAACACTACGGATTGTTTGGAGATGGTTCGTAAACTGCTGGACCTTGGGATTTATATCTATTTCGAGAAAGAGAATATCAATACCCAATCAATGGAAAGTGAATTAATGCTTTCTATATTAAGCGGGCTTGCAGAAAGTGAGTCAATCTCCATTTCAGAAAATAACAAGTGGGCAATTCAAAAGAGATTTCAGAACGGAACTTTTAAGATTTCATATCCACCATATGGTTATGACAACATTGACGGTCAAATGGTGGTAAATCCTGAGCAGGCTGAAGTTGTGAAGTATATTTTTGCAGAGGTATTATCGGGAAAAGGTACACAGAAAATTGCAGATGATCTTAATCAAAAGGGTATTCCATCAAAAAGAGGTGGTCGTTGGACGGCTACTACCATTCGAGGGATTCTGACCAATGAAAAATATACTGGCGATGTTATTTTGCAAAAGACCTATACTGACCGCCATTTTAACAGGCACACCAATTATGGTGAGAAAAATATGTATCTAGTAGAAAACCACCATGAGGCAATTATCAGCCATGAAGATTTTGAAGCTGTGGATGCCATTCTCACTCAGAGAGCAAAGGAAAAAGGCATCGAAAAGCGCAATAACAAATATCAAAACCGATATTCTTTCTCCAGCAAAATTATCTGCTCGGAATGTGGCAGTACCTTTAAAAGACGGATTCATTCGTCTGGAACAAGAAAATACATTGCTTGGTGCTGTAGCAAGCATATAAGCCAGATAACGGAATGTTCTATGCAGTTCATTCGAGATGATGATATAAAGACGGCATTTGTTACGATGATGAATAAACTCATTTTCGGTCAGAAGTTCATATTAAGACCACTTTTGGATGGGTTACGTAACCAGAATAGTGCAGCGAGTTTTCTCAGAATTGAAGAGTTGGAAACTAAGATTGAAAACAACATGGAGCAGAGCCAGATGCTGACAGGTTTACTGGCCAAAGGATATCTGGAACCTGCTCTGTTTAATAAAGAAAAGATTTCACTGGAAGCAGAAAGAGAAAGACTTCTTGCTGAAAAGGATCAACTTACTCGTTCCATCAATGGCAATTTTGCAAAAGTAGACGAGGTTGACCGTCTGCTTAAGTTTACCACTAAGTCCAAAATGCTCAAAACCTATGAGGATGAGCTGTTTGAAAATTACGCAGAGAAGATTATTGTTTATTCACGAGAGATAGTTGGATTTGAATTAAAATGCGGAATCACATTGAAGGAAAGGTTGGTGAATTAGATGGGTCACATACCCTATGGATATAGAATTGAAAACGGTAAGGCTGTTGTGGATGAAATAGCATCGGAGCGGGTAAAAGAATTATTTTCAGGATACTTGGCAGGACTTTCTTTGAAGGGTGCTGCTAAAAAAGCTGGGATAGACTGCTACCATGCCACAGTAAGTAAGATGTTGCAGAATAAGCACTACCTTGGCGATGAATTCTACCCTCCAATTATTGATGAGGAGACCTTTGAAAAAGCCAGAGTAGAAAGACGAAAACGAGCAGAAAAGCTAGGAAGGATATGGGAGCCTAAAGATGAACCAAAAACGGATTATCCTGTAAAGTTCAAAGCAAAGCCTCTGGTGCAAAAATATGAAGACCCATACAAGCAGGCAGAATATGCTTACAGTTTGATAGAAAGTGAGGTGTAACCAGTGGCGGTAAGTAGGAATGTAACAGTGATTCCAGCAATTAAACGAGTCGGAAATAATAAAAATAGTGAAAGCAAACCCAAAATTCGAGTGGCTGCTTACTGCCGTGTTTCAACGGATAGTGAGGAGCAGGCTTCGAGCTATGACATTCAGATTGAGCATTATACAAATTATATTAAGAAGAACAAGGAATGGGAATTGGCAGGGATTTTTGCGGATGACGGTATCACAGGTACAAATACCAAAAAGCGTGATGAATTCAACCGCATGATTGAAGAGTGCATGGCAGGCAATATTGACATGATCATCACAAAATCCATAAGCCGATTTGCCAGAAACACGTTGGACTGCCTTAAATACATCCGTCAGTTAAAAGATAAAAACATCGCTGTATTCTTTGAAAAAGAAAATATCAACACCATGGATTCCAAGGGTGAAATTATGCTGACTATTATGGCTTCCCTTGCCCAACAGGAAAGCCAATCCTTAAGTCAGAACGTTAAGCTGGGCATTCAGTATCGATATCAACAAGGTGAAGTCCAGGTCAACCATAAGCGTTTCCTTGGATACACCAAGGATGAAAACAAGCAACTAGTCATCGACCCCGAGGGTGCAGAGGTTGTTAAACGGATTTATAGAGAGTACCTTGAAGGAGCTAGTCTTTTACAAATATCAAGAGGACTAGAAGCAGACGGTATTCTTACAGCGGCAGGCAAAGCCAAATGGAGACCAGAAACACTAAAAAAGATATTGCAGAATGAAAAGTACATCGGTGATGCCCTTCTACAAAAGACATATACGGTT
Organism: Alkalithermobacter thermoalcaliphilus JW-YL-7 = DSM 7308; assembly: GCA_001584565.1. Classification (GTDB taxonomy): domain Bacteria; phylum Bacillota; class Clostridia; order Peptostreptococcales; family Peptostreptococcaceae; genus Alkalithermobacter; species Alkalithermobacter thermoalcaliphilus. The sequence goes on from LSFY01000001.1 coordinate 270,301, forward strand.
GATTTCCTTTCTAAAAAGCGGGTCAAGAATAACGGCATCGTTCCCCAGTATTATGTAGAAAACAGCCATGAGCCGATTATTCCAAGGGAGCTTTTTATGCAAGTTCAAGAAGAGATGGTTCGAAGAGCAAATCTTCGTGGCCGCAAAGGCGGTAAAAAGCGAGTCTATAGCAGCAAGTATGCTTTATCGAGTATTGTTTACTGCGGACACTGCGGCGATATTTACCGACGGGTACATTGGAATAACAGAGGCTACAAGTCTATTGTTTGGAGATGTGTTAGCCGATTGGAGGAAAAAGGGTCTGAATGCACTGCTCCTACCATAAACGAGGAAACATTGCAGACAGCAGTGGTCAAGGCTATTAACGAGCTTTTGGCTAACAAAGAACCCTTCCTCTCAACCTTGCAGAAAAACATAGCTACTGTATTTAATGAAGAAAATGATAATGCCACCGATGATATTGATGGCAAATTGGAAGAATTACAACAACAGCTTCTTATACAAGCAAAGTCCAAGAATGACTATGAAGATGTGGCTGATGAAATTTACCGCCTTCGAGAATTGAAGCAAAATGCACTTGCAGAGAATGCAGAGCGTGAAGGAAAAAGGCAACGAATCGCTGAAATGACTGATTTCTTAAATGAACAATCCTGCGAGTTGGAGGAATATGATGAGCAATTAGTAAGGCGGCTTATTGAAAAAGTTACAGTTCACGATGACAGCATTGAGGTAGAATTTAAGTCAGGCATCGTGATTAATATAGAAATTTAAAATGAATTTGGTCGTCGATTGAGGGGAAGGACACTCTAATTGACGGCTTTTCTTGTTGGTGGATTGACATATACTAATAATACAATATAATATTATTAACAATGTTGTTGATATCGTTATTGATAAGGAGAGAATAACATGATAGATGTTAACGAGTTACTAGAAGAAGCAATCAGAGAAACTGAAAATCTGAACGAAGATGAAGTTTTTCTAGTTAAGGACTTATTTAAAGGTTACGTATGGAACAGAATACCAAGAAAGGATCGGCTTCTGCTTGGAACGCTATTTCTTAACTACGTAAATATGATGGAGGGCAGCATAAAGGCTATTGAAAAGACCTCATCCAATCAACAAAGATATAAAAAGATAAAAAGTTAGGCCGAGGAGGAAATGATTTTATGATAAATATTAATTCTTTGAATTTAAATAAGAAAATACTATTAATCGATGATGAAAAAGATATTCTAAACTTATTGGAAACTGTCCTTATAAAAGAGGGATTCAAAGAAATTTATAAAGCCGAAAATGGCAACAAAGGGATAAAATTATGCGAGGAAATTAAACCCGATATTATTGTACTTGATATTATGCTTCCGGATATTGATGGATATGAAGTTTGTAAAAGAATTAGAGAATTTAGTATGTGTCCTATAATATTTTTATCTGCAAAATCTGATGATGTTGATAAACTTTTAGGCCTAGGAATTGGCGGTGATGATTATGTTACAAAGCCTTTCAGCCCAAAGGAAATTGCTTTTAGAATAAAAGCTCACTTTAGAAGACTTGAACATATGCAGTCTAAAGTAAATGAAAGCCTAAATGATGACAAAAAAGAAGTTATAAAATTTAAGGATATAGAAGTAGACGAAAAGAAGGCAGAGGTTAAAAAGTCAGGTGCTGTCCTAAATCTAACAGCCAAGGAATATCAGTTACTGCTTTACTTGGTAAAAAACCCAAACATTATACTTAGCAAAAACTCACTGATTGAGAACATATGGGGTAGTGATTATGAAGGGTATGATAATACTCTAATGGTTCATATTAGGCATCTTAGAGAGAAAATTGAAGATGATCCTTCAAGGCCTAAATATATTACTACTTTTAAAGGTTTAGGCTACAAATTTATAAAAGGTGATTAGTATGAGAGGTAAAATAACCCTAAGTTTTTTAGGAGTGGCACTATTATCAATATTATTAATAATAGTGATAACTATTGCAGGAATCTATTATTTCTTCTTTACAAAGGATGTTATTACCACAAATTATCCTCCAAACCTCGCATTAAGTTTTAAATTATATATTGAAGAAGATGAAGACGGTATTTCAATTAGTAGGGATGGTCAAGAACTCCTAAAGGAAAATAAAGCTTGGATACAAGTACTAGATGAAAATGGAAATGAATTATATGAATTAGGTAAGCCGGTAGATGCTCCTAGTCACTATTCGCCAGCAGACATTGTCCATTACCATATGTACCCAGACACAATAGATGGCTATACATTATTTGTATCATCCGCTGGTAGTGATAGTAATTTTGATTATGTTATAGGCTTTCCTAGCACAACTATCAGTAAACACATATTTGAATACGAATCCAGCTCATCCGCAATTATTATAAAATCTATTTTGATAGCTTTTTCTATTTCTATTGCAGTATTTTTGGTTATGGGTTTTATATTTGGGAATAAGCTTACTACACCTTTGCTTTATATAATCCAAGGGGTGGATTTTTTAGCCCAAGATAAATACATTATCGACTATGAGGAAAAAGGGGTTTATGGTAAGGTGTTCAAAAGTTTAAATAAGCTTACAGAAAACTTAAGAATAAATAGGAGAGAAAGAGCAAAAATTGAAAAAATGCGGGAGGAATGGGTTGCTAACATTTCTCACGATTTAAAAACTCCCCTTTCTTCTATAAAAGGATATGCTGAGATTTTGGCAAATAAAGATTATGAAATTTCCGATAAGGAAATTGTTCAGTATTCTAATACAATTTTAAATAAAGCAAATTACATGGAAGAATTAATAGAGGAGCTAATATTGCATGAAAAATTAAAAAATAACGCTCTAGCAATTAACAAACGGAAAGGTAATCTCACTGAATTAATAAGGAGAATAATAATTGAAATATTAAACCATCCGGATTATGAAAACAGATTAATACATTTTAATCCCCAAAGTGAGAAAATAGAATTTGACTTTGATGAAAATCTTATGCGTAGGTGCATATCAAACCTTATATTTAATGCTTTAATTCATAACAGTGAAGGTACAGAAGTTGTTGTAGATATTAGAAATCAAGGTAGGATAAATATTGAAATTAGAGATAATGGAAAGGGTATTGATGAAGAGGATATAAGGAAGTTATTTAATAGATACTATAGAGGGACCAATACAGAAAGTCATAAAGGATCTGGTCTTGGGATGTCTATAGCAAAGGAAGTAATAGAAGCTCATGGAGGAAATATATTTGTTGAAAGTGAATTAGGCAAAGGGACGTCTATAAAAATAGAATTGTAATTCGTAGAAAAGGGTGGCATAAACCGAATAGCTACCTTTTTTTATTTAATTCTATTCTCTTGATTATTAAATAATTAAGGAAGAATTAAGGAAGATAAAATTCTAAATTAAGATTCGTCTTATATAGTTATATTTGTAAAAAACAAAAGTAATTAAACAGAATATTAAAGAGGAAGGTGAGGAATTTGAAACATTTAATTTCTATTGAATTCAAAAAAGCATTAAATAGGAGATTTATTATTTATAGTTTGGCTCTTATATTTTTACCACTTATTATCATTTTACCAATAATGAATGGTTCATATGTATTTCACAGGGCCATAGATGTACACGCCCAATTATTAACTAAATCACCAATACCACTATTATTTCCATTACTTTTAGTACCACTTTATGCCGGTTCTTATGCTAATGAGAAAAAAGATAATTACCTACAGTATGTAAGGCCGAGAACGATAATATCTGAATATGTATTGGCAAAGGGGATTGTTAATGCTTTTCTAACTTTATTAGTAGCGTTTCTAATGATTTTTGTTCCATTTTTATTCATTCAATATATAGATCCGATGATTGGTTATATTTATTATGAGACAGAATTTTTTAATCCTGTTTCTATAGGAACATTTGAGGTTGTTGCCCAAAATTCAGTTTTACTTTATGGCATAGTATATTCATTATGGGTGGGTATTAATGGAGCAATATATATGACTATAGCTTACTTACTTACAATATGCCTTAAAAATAAATTCGTTGCATTATCCATCCCTTTTCTGTGGTGGTTTATTATGAACTTTGTAACAGCAGTTCTATGGATAGAGAGATTTTCTCCTGTTTTCACAGTTTTTCCTTTTTCCATTACTGCACAGCCAATGTGGACAATATTTATTCCTTTTATAGTTTTAATCTTAATTATTGTAACTTTGATTGTTTATATAAAGAAAACTAGGAAGGTTTGGAATGAGTAGTATGATAAAGGTAAAAAACAGAATTATTTCGTGGAAATACTTAATTGCTGCTATCCCAATAGTCCTATACGCTTTAAGCAATAGGCAATCAATGCCATTCTTCGAAGAGCTTCATAATGTAACTGCTAACTTTTGGGATTATATATTTATGTCATTTAGTGATGTGTATTTATTATTATTTTATTTTTTTCCTTTGATTTTATTTATATCAACAGTGTATATAAATAGAACATTTGAATACATCGAGCTTATTCGCTTAGGTTCTTATAAGAAGTGGATTTTTACGAGGTTAAAGCAGTTATTTAAAATAGACATTTTCTTTATTTTAATTTTTTTAGGTTCATTAATACTAACTTCATTCAATACTTCATTTTCAATGGAATGGAGTAATGTCGGGCTAATTGATATATCAGGGAATGAAATCCTATATTATTCGCGCCATTATTTCTCTAAACCAATTATTGCGTTGCTATTACAGTTAGGGTTGTTACTATTAACAACAACAACATTTCAATTAATGTTATGTATCCTTTATGCGAGATTTAAAAAATCATCGCTATTACATCTGTTAAATGGATTATTGTATTTATACGGCTCAATTAGTTTTAAAGTGTTTCCACCTTCAATGAAATTAGTAATGATGCCTAATTATTTAAGTTTATTTCATGGAGTTGCTTCTTTTGATAGTATAATGATTCCGTTTGTAATAGTAATTTCTGTTTTATTGATCTTAATATTTATAGCTAATAATATAGATCGAAATTACAGAAATAGTAAAAATTATTTAGTAAAAAACTTACCTGTGTTAGTATATGGGCTACTCTGCCTGATGGGAATTTTGTTTCACATAAGTAAACATGCAAATAAGGAATTGACAATTTGGGACGGTTTTATAGTTACATTTATGGGAACCACCAATGAAATATTTTCCCTTATCTCCTTCGCATTTTATATAGTAGTTTTTGTAGGGGCAGTATACTTTGTTCAACTACGATTACAAAGATATTTATCAGAGATGAGTTATTATACCATGATAAGATACCGCTCTATGAATAAATGGTTTTTAAGCTGGTTCCCGGGAATCTTGAAAACAATAATGATACTTCTACTAACACTACTTGCTGGAACAATATCTATAGCGTTGCTAAAAGGATACTCTATTATTGTCCCTGAGAATTTATTTGAAATCCTATATCATTTTATTGTAAATGGATTTTTACAACTTCTCTTTTATGTGATTTTCGTTATCATTGTATCATTTGCAACGAAGGATGTATTTAAAAGTTTTATAACCCTTTTGACGCTAACGGTATTTATGTTCCCAGGTTTCAGACTAAACGATCTAGTACCAGTGGGATTAAATAGCATGGGATATGTACTTGAAGGGCATTCAGTTTTTTTAATATCAATAAAATTAGCAGTTTATATTGCAATTGAAGTAGTAGTTTTACAATATCTCTTTAATAAAAAAGACTACATTGTATAAAAAGGAAAGGTGAGTAATGATGAGTTTAATAGAATTAAGAAATGTAAGTAAATCATTTAAAGGATTATCTTTGTTTGAGAATCTATCGGTATCCTTTGAAAAAGGAAAAATTTATGGAATAGTTGGCCATAATGGTTCTGGAAAATCAGTGCTTTTTAAGATGATGTGCGGTTTTGTTTTTCCAGATCAAGGAAGTGTTATTGTAAATGGTGAAGAGCTTGGAAAGAATAAAAGATTTCCCGAAAATTTTGGAATCATTATAGATAAGCCAGGATACTTAGGTGACAAAACTGGCTTTGAAAACTTGAGATATCTGGCCGATATACAAAACAAGATATCTGATGAAAAGATAAAAGAAATTTTGGAAAAGGTAGGACTTAGTCATACTATAATGCAAAAGGTTAAGAACTATTCACTTGGAATGAAGCAAAAATTAGCTATTGCGCAAGCAATCATGGAGGATCAGGAAATATTATTACTTGATGAACCTTTTAATGGTTTAGACGTTGATAGCGTAGAGAATATTAGGGATTTGCTAAAAAGTTTAAATAACCAAGGAAAAACAATTTTTTTAACCAGTCATAATAACGAGGATATAGATATTCTTTGTGATCATGTGTTCAGGGTAAGAAATTATTCCTTGGAACAGCTGAAATAATATTATGGATATATTCCCGCCTACCGATAGTGCCAAAAAGGCGGTGGATATGTTTCCAAGAACGGACATACTCAAATGACATTCATTCTATCCTCTCAAGCCACGTTGAGTGCGTCACATTGATGTCAAGGGTTTAGAAATAAAGAACAGAAAAGCTTGTAAATAAAGGGTTTCCAGACATTTAGTTTTTCCTCACGGTTACTTTGCCGGAAGAAATAATGTCAGAAAACCCTTATTTTTATTGTTTGCGGTAACATATCAACCACCCTGAAAATTAATAGTTGAGTTACCAGATTAGATAACCCCCTTTTTTATAGGGGGTTAAGGATGCAGGATGGATGTATTACTGCTTATTATCTTTATGCGATAAAACACATGATTATAATAACATCTTTTCTACTATTGCGTTCAACTGTTTTGATATGTTGGAAAAGTCAGTATTCAAGTCCAAAGTTTTAACGCTAATACGATTACCGCCGATAATATAATCGTTGTCCGGTACAATATCTTCATCAGTTTTGGCATAAAGCAAAAGGCCGCTTATATTTCCCGAACGAGCTAAATCCATGTTTTTTACATAAGTAAATATCTGATACAAATTGTGAGAATGGATTGTTTGGCTGTTGAACAAGCTGTTTATCTGCATGGTCTTCTCATAGTATTTTGTGTCTATAATGAGTGTTTTGCCCCGATATCGAAGAGTTATATCTGATTTCATAGTAGGTAAATATTCTATTTCTCCACCGTCGACATCCCAGTCAATAATGGTGGATGAAGCATTAAACTGGGGATAATGCCTACGATAATATTCCAACACAAATTTTTCATAAAGCCTGTGCATATGCTGGTCGTCTACATAGCGGGCCAACTTTCGGGAACCGTCCTGCTCGGTCATTAGCATACCTTCGATAACTAGATAGCAGATATTCAGCAGCATTTTATAGGTGGCATTATTCCTATGGTATCTGATACTCGACCATTGAATTCTGCGCGGATTTATTTCATCAACATTACTGAAATAAAGCATTGTTTTCCTTAAGGCTTTTTTATGCTGCGTTGATACTTCCGGACAGCGTATCAAAAGCATTGCAGTGGTTTTGAGTATTTTATTCAAGCAACTGTTTTCTGTAAACTCATCATAATCACAGACCAGTTTCTTTTTAAGCATGGAATTCTGTACAATGGAGGCTGAGACATTGATTTTACCAGCAGGTGAAATAACGGCTTCTGTTTTGCTGATATACTCCCTACTTAATCCCCTTTTGATTTGGCTGGCGATACCTTTGGAAAGAATTGCTGCAAATAAATCAGAAGTATATTCGAAATCTTCAGTTGCTACTTGTTTATAGCCTTCTTCATTTAAGACATGAAAAGCATAAGCAAGCATATAGTATATATTTTGAATTCTAATCATACAAAGCCTCACTCAGCCTTTTTGTCCACTGTTCTATTTTGGATGGTTCGTCAAACCAATATTCGTTTAAAAGAGGCAACAATTCATACTTAATAACGGATTCCAGCCATTCGTCGGTTACCTCACTATTTGTGCACAGATAACTGTGTCCAATTCTGAACCCACTGCCAAGGGATTCATCCTTGCAGATAAAGTCATTCAAAGCTTTAATTTGCTCAACCAGGGCATTAAACTTGGGGTTGTTTGCTTGCTGTATAATTTTTTTAAACCCTTCAGAGTCAAAAGCAGGTTCGAGTTCAAAGAAAGCGAATCTTCTTCTCAAAGCATAATCGATTATGGCAAGGCTGCGGTCGGCAGTATTCATCATACCGATAATGTAGAGATTTTTGGGAACAGAAAATAACTCGTTGGAGTAAAGAAGGCGTAGTTTTTCACCGCGTTTTTCCTTTTCTATAAGCATCATCAACTCACCAAAAATTTTGCTTACATTGCCGCGGTTAATTTCGTCAATGATAAAGAAATAATCCCGTTCATCGTCATCCTGTGCTGCTTTGCAGAACTGGTAAAAAGGCCCGGGGGTAAGCTCAAATCCGTCTTTGGTTGGCCGGAATCCCATAATAAAGTCTTCATAGCTGTAACTTTGATGGAATTGAACCATCATAACGCGGCTTGTATCTTTTTGCCCCATTATGGAAAAAGCAAGTCTTTTGGCAGCAAAAGTTTTACCAACGCCGGGCGCTCCTTGCAGGATGATGTTTTTCTTGGTTTTTAAGAGATTAACCAAAGTATTGTAACGTTCGGCATCCATGAAAACTTCATTGAGGAAGTTATCTTCGGTGTAGGACTCATACACAATTTCTTTTTCTTCAATATCTACAGAGTCATCATCAATAAAGAGCGCTTCTAGTTTTTGTACATAATCAGTATAAGGAGTTATGTCGGTAAGGGTTTTCATGACAGCTTGTCCCGGGTGTTCCCACTCCCCGTTATGTGTCCATTTGATTTTACGAATATGTTTATACTCATCGCGATCTGCGTCAAAAATATAGTCGGATTCAACTATGCCACGCCCGATTACTTTACGCATACCTCTTTTTGCATAAACAATGTCGCCGACTTTGATCTCATTAGCAAACTGCCATGTGGCAAGGGCTGAATTCGTATATGAGTATTCAGCGCCATACATTTCCTTCATTTTGGCTTTCATGGCTTCTTTGCTTGGGTATTGTTTAAGGTCGCCTAATTCATCCCACCCAATACCCATAATCCCTTGAGAATAGAATTCTTCCCACTTGGAAGAATTACTACCTGGGGCGTAAATCCAGTATCGTCTTGGGGAAGCGGATGATATAGCTTCTTCTGTATTCCTTGGTGCCACACGATTGTAGGTACCATTGATAATGCTGTCTATTGTATCAGCCTGTTCGATAGTAAGTTTATAGTTAGTAGCGTTGGGGAAATTAATAATACTTACATTTTTCAGCCGGTCATCTGCCAGTAAATCTTCTTTTTTTATAATAGCATCCGTTATTTTATGCGTCAGTTCAATATCCACGACAGGGCTTTCTCCTGTATTTAATTTGCCGGAAACTGCATAGGGATCAGGTTCATTATTTTCTCTGATTTCCGGGTCACAGAGGATAACTCCTGAAGCAACAATGCCCCCCTTAGGGCCTGAAACCCATATATAAGCGCGGTCGCCTTTTTTAATCTGATTATGGTATTGCTTTACGCTCCATGTTACAACATCAAGATCCTTAATAGCACCCATAACATCATAGTATTTGGGATTACCTTGAAAAATCCAGCCTATTTTTTTATTAGCGGTTGAAGTGATATTATTATTCCGTGCTCCCGAAGTTGTTGTAGCCCATGCTATGTGGGACAGTTCGGGAAAACTGTGATAAGGACTGTCGCTCTTTGCAAAGATTTCTTTACATACAGTAATGAGATCTAAATAGGTTTTTGCACTTGGAAGCTGCTTCAAGTTAGAAATTTTGGTAATATTCGCGTAATAAGGAGAGCTATCTTGTGTCAGATAACTTCTGTTACGATCATCAAGGTTTAAGTAGGAAAAGGGGCGTACCCAATACAGTCCCATAGTTAAATTCCACTTAATTCCAAGTTGCTTTCTTACTTTATCATAACAGGCTATAAATGCTGACTTGGAGACTTCTGACGGATTGTCTGCATAGTTTAATCCGGCTTCAAATGTGTCCCATAGGTTGGGAATATCATCTTCTTTTCGCTTACTTTTACCGGCGAAAAACCAGGCCTTCATGTTGTTTAGTACCGGAATGCCGTCAAATTCTGTAGGCACTGAAGTCTTAACACCGAGTTTACTGCCAATGCCTTTCATCAAAGCAATACGATTTTCATTGGAAATTCCTTTATTGAAACAGCCAAATACGGTAAACGGGCAAATATCATCAATCAGCATACCGCCCTTTTCTATAAACGGATAGCGCAATCCTAAATCGTTATAAACATCTTTTAACAACTCAAGAAGATACGAACGATTATTTTTATATGGCAACAGTTTATCAGCAAACTCCATATAAAAAGAAGTCCAGGCAAATTGATTTTTTAATTGAATATTTGAATCCATATCTTTGCACCTCTAATCATCTAATTATAGGCAATCCGTATTTATGAAACGCCGCAATCAATTTTTCCCAATGGGGTGGATAGGCATTACTGCCATAACGCTTAATTGTTGTACCATTATCAAATGTAACATTAAGCTCCCATTGAGTTCCATCCAATACATTCTGGTTAATATAGCAGCTTTTCCAATCAATGAAATAACATCTAAGTAAATCTTTATTAAATTCAGCCCATTTATGGACTATAGGAATTATGGAAATATTACAGTCTGCTAACTCAGATTTAATATCAATATAATGACTGTCTGATGCCACATGCCTTAATATTTTGCCAAATTTTTGCTCATGCAAATATACCCAGTGGGATGTACCAAAATACCTTCCAACATAAAAATGGATTTATGTCAATATAGTAGACACAAAAACTCAAATTTTTATGCAGTTTTTCTTAAAGCATCTTCAAGCTGTTGAGGAGTCATATAACCGATACTGCTATGAAGGCTTTTTCTGTTGTACCAGGATTCTATATATTCAAATATAGCTAGCCTTGCAGCATCAAAGTCATAGTATGTAGCTAAGTTTACTTCTTCCTTTTTTAGTGTAGCATGAAAGGATTCTATACAAGCATTGTCATAGGGACATCCCTTGCCGCTAAAGGAATGAACTATATTATGTTCATTAAGATAATCATCAAATTTAGAGCTTGTATATTGGGAGCCCAAATCACTGTGGAGTATAACAGTATTCTTTGGATTTTGAGTTATGTAGGCATTTTCTACAGCCTTTATAGCTAGTTCTGTATCCATAGTCTTTGAAAAAGCATAGCCAATAATTTTCTTTGTATGAAGATCCAAAACTGAAGCAAGATAGCACCATCCGTCTTTAAGTGTATAAATATAAGTTATATCAGTAACCCATTTTTCATTTATTGTAGTTGTTGAAAAATCTCTTTTCAAAACGTTTTCTTTAGCCTCTATTTTGCTTTTGGAAGAGTGAGGTCTGAATTTTTTGATAATTATGGATTTTATATTTAGTTTTTTCATAATCCTTTGGACTCTCTTAAGGCTTATGGCATGTCCTCTTTCTTCACGAAGCACTTTATGTATTTTGGGAGCACCATAACGACCTTTACTATCTTTATAGATCTTCAGTATTTCTTCCTCGTACATCTTGTTTTCTACGCTTCTTTTGCTTTCGGTTTTGTTTAGATACTTATAAAAAGAGCTTCTTGAAACCTTTAACACTTCACACATTAGCGTGATATCATGCTCTTCTTTATGATCATTTATAAACTCAAAAATAGAGGTTACTTCTTTGCGAATATGGCCATGGCTTTTTTTAATATTTCATTTTCCTCCTCAAGCCTTGCCATCTTCTTTAACATTGCCTGATACTCCTCTGATGTTATAGTTGTATCTTTATCCACAGTTATTGGTTTAGCTTTCTTAATCCATCCATTGATTGTTGATTTTGATATGCCATATTCGCTGCTAAGCTCAGCCAAACTCTTACCAGAGTTATAGAGCTCTACAATTGTCTTTCTAAATTCTTCTGTATAATACTTTTGCCCTTTTGCCATTGTAGACACTTCCTTTCCTTTTTATATTTTAAGGTGTTCGGCTTTTTGTGTCTACTATATTGACATAAATCCAAAGCATCTTTGCCAGACTTTATTGGACAGAATGACGGTCAATTGTCAAATTGTTCGTTTGACTGACAAGTAAATAAAAACACTCACTTCTTTTTTAATAGGGGCAAATACCTCGTTTGAAAACAATGCCGAAAAACGGCTTAAAATAGATGCAAAAAATCTCACGAAATTCAAAGAACTGCTTAACTTTTGAGATTTTCTGCAGTTTATAGGGTAGGGGGGTCTAAATCTCTACCGCTTTTCATCCCGGAAACGGGCGGGGGGTAACGCGCGAAAAATCGCAGTTTCAAACGTGTGCAACTGCGGTATTGGACAGATTATTACATCATGCCCATATAATCAACATAAGGGGCAACAGCTACCGCCTAAAGGACAGGCTAAAAACCGGGCTATATGCTAGCCCGCGTAATAGCGTCTAGTTTTTAAAAAAAGCCAGGGTGGGTCAAATTTTATCTGTTAAAAATGGGTCAATTTAAATCCGCTATTGACAAAAGCAAATGGTGGTGATATATACGAATTACTAAGTAAGAAAAAAGGAGAAAGGCAAAAGGAAAATAGAATAATAGAGTTAGAAAAAAAGGTAGTAAAGAAGAAACTAAGAACAGCATCAGCAGAAACCATAGACAATATACCCTATATAAATGATGGAAGAAGAACTTGGCAACGACAGATACTAAAAGCCATTAGAGGTGCTTAAAAAGAATCAATAGTAGGTAACAAACAAATTTAAATATAGAAAGAGCTATAATGAATAATAAAATAAAATGTTATAGCTTAATTTAGTGACCCCAAAAACAAATAGCTTATAAAAAATTGGTGAAACAAGCAACTATACACTTTTCATAAAATATGGGGAGATTTAAAAAAATTTTTCCTACAGTAACTTGATATTATCTAGGAATATTGTTAAAATTAAGATAAGAGTGGTTAAAAATTTAACACAAATATAAGAATCAAGAAAAAGGAAGGTGAATCTTATGAAGTATGAAAGGCTTTTTTCAAAGGGCAGGATTGGCAAACTAGAGTTAAAAAACAGAATTGTAATGCCTGCCATGGGTACCAACTTCGCAGCATCTACTGGAGAAGCTTCTGATGAAATAATCAGATATTATGAGGAAAGAGCTAAGGGTGGATGTGGTCTTATTATAACAGAAATCACCCGTATAGATGATGAAACTGGTGTAGGCATAAGCAACCAACTTAGCGTAACCAGCGGAAAACATATTCCCAGGCTGGTCAAATTAGCAGATGCAATACATCGTCATGATTCAAAAATATTTATTCAGCTTCATCATCCAGGCAGACAAACATATGGAAGATTGCTAAATGGCAAACAAATTGTAGCTCCAAGCCCTATTGCCTGCAAAGTAATTGGAGAGATGCCCCGTGAATTGACTACTGCTGAATGTGAAGCATTAGTAAAAAAATTTGTCACTGGGGCAGTCATAGCTAAGACTGCAGGTATCGATGGAGTGGAAATACATGCAGCCCATGGTTATCTTATTAACCAGTTCATAAGCCCTTACACAAACAAAAGAACGGATAAGTATGGCGGAAACTTTTTCAACAGGATGCGTTTTGTAACAGAAATTATTCAGGGTATCCGCTTTGCCTGCGGCAAGGATTTTCCAATTTCAGTCCGTATAAGTGCCAATGAATTTATAGAAGGGGGCTTGACACTTGAAGACAGTGTCAAAATAGCCAGATACTTAGAAAGCTTAGGTATAGATGCCATAAATGTAAGTTGTGGTACTTATGAGTCAGGCCATACCATAATAGAGCCCTCTTATATACCTGAAGGATGGAAGAAAGATTTAGCAAAGACCATTAAGGCTAATGTGAAGATACCAGTAATTGCCGTTAATAATATAAAGCATCCTGAAGTAGCAGAAGCGCTTCTAGAAGAAGGGGTAAGTGACTTTGTTGGAATTGGACGTGGTCATTTGGCAGATCCTGCATGGGCTAACAAGGCAAAATATGGTCAGGAAAAATTATTGCGCAAGTGTATAGGCTGTTTGAACTGTTTTAAGGTTTTAAATAGCGGCCGTCCTGTTGAATGTACTGTCAATCCTCTACTTGGCAGGGAAGCATTTTTAGGAGATGATAAGCTGGTAAAAGACGGTAATGGAAGAACTGTAGCCGTCATAGGTGGAGGTCCAGGAGGAATGCAGGCAGCCTATGTATTAGCCAAGCGTGGTTTTAAAGTTGTATTATTTGAAAAGGAAGCTTCCTTAGGTGGAACTATGAAAATGGCTGATAAGGCTCATCATAAGCAGCTTATTACAGAATTAATAGAAACTCAAACAGCAGAGCTTGAAGCCCTTGGAGTAGAAATTCGTTTGAATACAGAGGCTAATGTTGAAATGGTAAAAGAATTAAATCCTTATGGTGTAATTGTGGCTGTAGGAGGCACTCCTATAATTCCAAATATTCCAGGAATTGATAGCCCTAACGTTTGTACAGCAGAGGATGTACTGGCAGGTAAGGTTGAACTAAAGGGTAAGAACATTGCTGTCATAGGCGGAGGCTCCACAGGTCTAGAGACAGCAGAGCTGTTGGCCAGAGACAATAGGGTAACTGTAATAGAAATGATGAATGATGTAGGAACTAACCTTTATCCAAGCGTACGTGCCCTTCTATTAAAGCGTCTAAATGAAGCAGGAGTTGAAATTATTACAGATCACTATCTAGAATCAGTAAAGGTTGGAAAAATAGGTTTAAGGGTTACATCAACAGCCTTTGAAGTTGAAAGAGAAGTAGATGCAGTTGTACTTGCCCTAGGTGTTAAACCACGCAGGGAAATAGTAAGCCACTTTGAAGAAGCCTTTGATAAGGTTACTTGCGTGGGAGATGTTGTAAAGCCTGGTTTGATTGGCGATGCTATAAAGGAAGCAAACGACAAAGCATTTGTATTTTAAAGGAGGGGGGATTGAGATGAAGGACTTTAAGGATAAAGTTATTGTTGTTACCGGAGCCGGCAGCGGTATAGGTGCAGCCATAGCTAAAGAGGCTGTGCTCCATGGTATGAAGGTGGTTCTTAATGACATTGATAATAAAAGTGTGCAAAAAACACTGGAAGAGATAAAAGACATGGGAGGGGAAGGTGTTACCCACACAGCGGACATATCCCTAATAGAAAATGTACAGGAACTTTATGATTTAACTATGGATACCTACGGAAGAGTGGATATTCTTGTAAACAATGCAGGGGTAGCAGTTTCTGGACCTATATGGGAAATACCTATTCAAGATATTAATTGGATTACAGAAGTAAACTTCCTAAGCCGCGCCTATGGTATGCGTGTATTCATTCCAAAGATGATTGAGCAGGGAACTGAAGCTGCAGTTATAAATGTAGCATCTACAGCAGGCATAATGATTTCTCCTAATGGACCCATGTATCACAGTACTAAGGCAGCTGATGTAGCATTGGCAGAAACCACATATCTTGGTTTAAAAGCCAGAGGTATAAACAATGTTCAGGTCCATGTATTGTGTCCAGCCTTTATTCAGACTAATATCCACGAAAGCGACAGATATCGCCCTGAACGCTATGCTTCTTTGGATGACCCATACTATCAAAGCCAGGAATTTAAGGCAGGCTATATACGATCCAAACGTTCAGTATTGGCTGGAATGCCTATAGATTCTGTAGGTATGACCGTATTTACTGCCTTGGAAGAAAATAGGTTTTATATATTTACCCATCCTGAATCCATATACCCTGCAGGCCATAGGATAAAGGATATGGTCAACGGGAACAACCCTTCAAGTATCAAATTGTTATAGCCTCAGACTAAATTGGTGCCTAAACAGGCACCAATTTAGTCTGAGGCTATAACAATATTTACCCCAGATTTGGTTAAATGCAGGAAAAAGTAGATTTTCAAATAAATCTAATAAGGGGTATATTGTGCAATATGAATTTCAGGACCCTGAATATTATAATTCTCTTATCTTAGTAAAACAAAAGAAATATAGTATAGAAGATACAGAAATAAACCTTAATGATATATTAGAAGTATACAATAGAACAAGTGTCGTAGAAGAACCAGAGATTCCTTTCCCACAAGCAGATTCTTTTAAAAGAATAATTAATTTATGTGAGCTGTTGAACGAAAGGGAATTAACTAGAGATGAAATAACTGAAAACTATGATTTTGATCCACGGCAAACTAATTATTACACAGATGCAGGAAGATACTATTAAGCCCCCTAACCAATTTGGACAATCGCACACTAATTTAGTAAAATAAAAATTAATAGGAGGTTGTCTAAATTGAAAGGGAAAGGTAAAAGGTATCCAGAAGAATTTAAGCGTCAAATTGTTAAGGAAGTAGAAGAAACAGGCAATGCTTCTTTAGTTGCAAGAAGACACGATTTAGTTCCTGGCACTGTTACTCGCTGGGTTAGGGAGTCAAAGAAGCAAAATGGATTAATTCCAAGTTCTAATTATTCCAATAATATTAATGCTAAATCTTTAGAAGAAGAAAATGAACAATTGAAAAAATTACTAGGTGAAAAAGATTTAGAAATAGCCATTCTTAGAGACCTTTTAAAAAAAACGAACCCACAATAGAAGATAAAGTTAACATTGCAAAGAAATGGATTGATCTAGGATATACCGCAGTTATTGTCCTTAAAATTGTAGGCTTAAGTAGGTCTACCTATTATTACAACATTAAAAAAAGAGCTAAATCTGAAGATGTAAATGAAGATATTATAACGAATAAAGGTGGTAGACCAATTCCTGGTTATTCTTTTGATAAAGATGGCA
Source organism: Alkalithermobacter thermoalcaliphilus JW-YL-7 = DSM 7308 (assembly GCA_001584565.1). GTDB lineage: Bacteria > Bacillota > Clostridia > Peptostreptococcales > Peptostreptococcaceae > Alkalithermobacter > Alkalithermobacter thermoalcaliphilus. The sequence goes on from LSFY01000001.1 coordinate 287,149, forward strand.
ACCGCATTTGTGATGAACAAATAAAAGAATATATATTAGAAATCATAGAAACAGAGGGATTGTACTATGGTTATTACAAAATAACTGTGTTATTAAGGAGAAAATTTAATTTAATCATAAATAAGAAAAAAGTATATAGATTATGTAAAGAACTTGAAATCTTAAGGTCTCAAAGAAAAATTAAAGCTAAGCATCCTAGAAAAATAGCTAAAAATAGAGAAATAACATGGCCAAACTCCCTGTGGGAAACAGATGTTAAATACGGTTATATACATGGTGAAGATAGATTCTTCTATATAGCTTCCTTTTTAAATGTATATGATAGAAATGTAGTAGAGTACCACATAGGTTTATCCTGTAAAACCGAGGACATAATTATAGCCCTTAAAAGAGCATTGATGAAGCGAGGGCTTTATAATAAAGAAACTAACTTAGTTATAAGGTCAGATAATGGTCCACAATTTATCATCAATAAATTTCAAGATACTTGCAAGGAACTAAAACTAGAACACGAAAGAATACCATTTAAGACTCCAAATAAAAATGCCCATATTGAGGCTTTTCATAGACTATTAGAAGATGAATGTTTGTCAAGGTCCGAATTTAATAGTTACGCTGAGGCTTATGAAGCAGTATCTGAATATATTAAATTCTACAATAAAACTAGAATCCATAGCTCACTAGGATATATTTCACCAACAGAATTTTATTATAAAACCTTAGAAGGTACAGCAAAATCACTAGTAGTAAAACTTTGATATTTTGCCCTCAAATAACTACACATTAATATTTAGCTGAAATCAAGGGCCCGCCTTAGCGGGGGCGTAGCCTTTACCCTTGATGAAGGTAAATATTAATGTAAAATCAGACAAGGCCAAAATAAAATACTATGATATTGAAAGTATTAGTGAGTTTTTGTCCAAAATTAAGGGGTCAATCCGGTATTACGGAATTTGATGATAAACTGGTTAGAAAACTAATTGAAAAGGCAACTGTATATAATGACAGGCTAGTGGTAGAGTTTAAGTCAGGGTTAGAAATAGAAGTAAACCTATAAGCTCGTATTAAGATAGCCGCCAGTAGGGAAAGAGTACTTATACTATTATAAATAACTACAGGAGACATAATTGGATTACCGATTGCGGGAGCAGAAGCAAAATGCGCTGGTTAAAAATGCAGAGCGTGAAGGAAGAAGCAGCGAATAGCTGAAATGACAGACTTCTTGAATGAACAGTCCTATGAGCTGGAGGAATATGATGAGCAACTGGTAAGGCGGCTTATTGAAAAAGTTACGGTATTTGATAATAAGCTGACCGTTGAGTTTAAGTCTGGAGTAGAGATTGATGTATTAATTTAAAATGAACTTGACCGCCGATTGAGGAGAAATACTTCTTGATGGGCGGTTCTTTTCTATTTATACTTGGGGATAATCTAATAAATAAACACACTTGAACAATTACTCATATGTTTTTATTGACAAACGGAGAATTGAGGTTTATAATATATATGAAAGCTTATTCAAGTGTTCAATTGAATGATAAAGAGGTGATATAAATATGGCAAAAAAAATTCAACCAATTGAAAGATGCGACTGTGATGTAATACATGAGGATACTGTTAATCAAGTTCGAGAAAAAATGCCTCAAGAAGAAACTCTATATGATCTTGCGGAGCTATTTAAGGTCTTTGGGGATTCAACAAGAATTAAGATACTCTGGGCATTAGATGAATCAGAGATGTGCGTTTGCGATATTGCATTCTTATTAAATATGACCCAATCAGCAATTTCACATCAGCTAAGAGTCTTAAAGCAGGCTGGACTAGTAAAGAGCAGAAGAGAAGGAAAGACTGTATTCTACTCTCTTGAAGATGAACATGTAAAGCAAATATTTGACCAGGGATTAATTCATATTTCAGAAGAAAGTAAGTAAAGGAGGGTCAGTAATGTTAAAGAAGGAAGTAATTTTAGAAGGTTTAGATTGCGCAAATTGTGCAGCTAAAATTGAAGATGAAGTTAATAAATTAAATGGAGTCAAAGCCTATATGAACTTCATGAACAAGACATTGACTTTAGAAATTGAATCAGAGCAAGAGTATAAGAATATATTACAGCAAGTTAAAACCATAGTGCACAAGCACGAACCGGATGTGGTAGTGAAAGAAAAATCCGTTAACAAGAGCAATAAAAAAGTATTAATACTTGAAGGACTTGGCTGCGCGAATTGTGCAGCTAAAATGGAAAAAGAAATAAGCGGTCTAGAAGGAGTTGAATTTGCTGCAGTAGATTTTGTTTCGAAGAAACTAACACTGGAAATAAGTCCGAAAGTCAACCGCTCTGAGTTAAATGAGAAGATTGAAGGCATAGTAAAGAAAATAGAGCCAGATGTAAAGGTCATTTTTGAGGAGAATAACTCCAAGACCAAAATAAACGAAAATAACGAAGAGGAAGAAGAAGGTGTCAACAAAAAAGAAATCATAAGACTTGTGGTCGGTGGAGCAATATTTGCCGTGGGAATCATCTTTAATTTCCAAAATTGGCTTGAGCTTACCTTGTTTATTATTAGTTATATCATAGTTGGTGGAGAGGTTGTCTTAAGAGCAATAAAAGGTATTGCCCGCGGTCAGGTATTCAGTGAGCATTTTCTAATGAGTATTGCTACCATTGGTGCTTTCTTCATTGGAGAGTATCCAGAAGGTGTAGCAGTTATGCTGTTCTATCTGGTAGGTGAATTGTTTCAGGATATAGCTGTAGGTCACTCCAGAAAATCAATAAGTGCTTTGATGGATATTCGTCCTGACTATGCAAATCTTAAAGTTGGCGATGAGATCAGGAAAGTATCTCCTGAAGAGGT